>JANYKH010000204.1 GCA_025358235.1 Chloroflexota bacterium | reverse complement strand
GATGGCCAGGGCGTACGCCAGAAATCGGTAAACGGAGAGAAATTGATACGCTCCTTTCTCATACCCCGTCTGTACCGTGGTGTGACTTTGCGTAAGAGATATGCTTGATCCGAGGGCCTTCAGTTTTTGTAACAGTCCGGTAGCAACAGCTTTTCCCGCCGCGTACCCCTTCATAACTCCCGAGGCCACCGGAACGGCTGGTTCAAATTCTGCGCCGGTATTACCGTCGCTGTAAGCAAGCAGCCCGGAGATGTTATTGGTTTCTGGGCGACTTTTCGTTTTTATCAAATTATTCTAACGCACCCTCATGGACACTCGTCGGGGATTAACCTTCACAATCATAGACTAACCCTGTTCCAAGCAGGTGCCCATTGTTCCGGTCGAGTGGAATACTGGTGGAGAAGTGGTTCCTAAATGGTGCTAATTAGCGATTGTTTCAATTGGGAGACAGATTCCGTTGCCATCCGGCAATTTGATCGGAGTCGAATGTGCTCCTTTTACGATGGTTATCGGACCGCTAACCACTTATGTCGTATGTTTCCCACGGTAATGTTAAAAAGGTGAGCGGAAAGGTCATCATTATTAATTGCCGGAACATTGTCATCTACCCATCTGGTCCATAGAATGATTTACCGGGCTGTTATCTCAGATAGCACTTTATTCCTATGACGGATAAAATGACCCTGATTTATGCTATGTTTAAGTTATCAATCGTGATTTGAAGAGTAAGAGGGAAATTTTGTGACCTATTCAACTGCGAATAACAATCACATCTTTTCACAGGTAGATTCAGGAAAGGACATCTATTCTCCAAGAAGGGCGCAGCGTTACAACCTGCTCATTCTTTGGGGTTCACTGTTTGCACTGGTTGTGGCAGACGGAATATTGACTGAATATCTTGTGGCATATCGGTTCGGGGTTGAGTCAAACCCGTTTTTGATCGCGCTCGTCGGTAACCTTGGCTTTTTATTGCTAAAGTGCGCCGGCGCAGCGCTGGCCATCTTTTTTTTGCAGGATATATCAAAACGTAATTATAAATTGGCCCTGTCAGCTTCAATATTGTTTGTACTGTTTTATATTCTCATCGTGTTTTGGAACTTGTTCGCGTTCTTGAACGGTTTTTCTTATTAGGCAAAAATCAGCCGTTAATCTAATAACTTCACCACGCGCACAGAATACACCATTTCTCACACGAACTTGGTAGACCGGTCTTTCTGACTCCTGTGTTTGAACTGCGGGCCTGAACAGGCAGGATGGCGTTGTCTTTTCAAAGTCACCCCCACAACCGGGGCCCCCCCATAAAAAAACCCCCGGCTTTCACCGGGGGTCGTTGTTACCATTGGGATTATTCGATTATTTCTTGACGGCCAATTCCGGCCGGACATAAGCTTCATTGACCTGCTTTGACGGCGATGCCTGGAAGGTATAATTCCGGGCTCCCGTAAACTTGCGGAGATTGTCCAGCTTGCCCTGTGCTTTGAGCCGGTTGTAAATCAGCACCCAGGCGCAGTCCTTCTCCTGGCTCGCTTCACATTTATCGTTCTTCGCGCCGCCGCAGGGTCCGTTAAGCAGCCCCTTGGAGCACATCGTTACCGGGCAAATACCGCCGTACTCGGCCAGCATGCAGTTGCCGCAGGCGCGGCACCGTTCCGCCCAGACGCCCTCGGCTTCGCATACGCCGATAAACTTGGTGTTGACCGCCGGCATCACGATCGCCGGTTCAATGGTCTTCGCCACGAACTGGACGCCCGCGCCGCAGGCCATTGATAACACTACATCATACTGGGCGGCTTTTTCAATTACCGCCTCGACATATTCCTTGTCGCACTGGCGCTGAACGGTCATTTCATCGACAACCAGTTCTTTACCCGCGATTTTAGCCGCCATGCGCAGCTCGGTCGCCAGAAGCTCAACTTCTTTTTCGCCGCCCGCCATGCAAACGCTTACGCAGGTGCCGCATCCCAGCACGAGCACTTTCTTGTAATTCAGAATTTCCTGTTTAATTTCGTCAAAGGGTTTCCGTTCAGCGATAATCATGCAGGTACTGTGTTCTCCTTCTTTTTTAGCGGATTCGGCCCCAGTTTGCGGGCTCTTTCCGTCATTTCATTAACGGCCCGGACGAATTTAGGGGCATCGGACGCACCAATATTGTACATCTCTACGCGCTCCGGCTCAAGTCCGACTTCCTTCAAAAGGCTCTTCACGTGCGCGATTCTCTTTTTTGCCCTTAAGTTGCCTTCCAGGTAGTGGCAATCCCCCTCTTCACAGCCGGAGACCATCACGGCGTCCGCGCCGTCCTCGAAGGCTTTCAGAATAAACTGCGCGTCTACCTTGCCAGTGCACATCAGCTTGGAAATGCGCACGTTGGGCGCGTATTCCAGCCTCATTGACCCCGCCAGGTCCGCCGCCGAATAAGAACAAAAATGACAGAGGTACGCGATCACCACTGGTTCCCAGTTATCTGTCATTGTTAACCTCCGAGATTGGATTCATGTTCACGGTTCCACCAGCACGGCGCTCTTGGCTTCTACCTGGGCGTCGGAGTAGTTCAGGGTCGTGATAGCCTTGCGCGGGCAGGCCCCGGCGCAGATGCCGCAGCCCTGGCATGCCGCCGGCTCGATATAGGCTGCTCCGCTTTCCTGTATTTTGGGTACGTTGAATGGGCAAGACCGCACACAGGTGAGACAGCCCACGCATTTGGTTTGGTCTACCACTGATACCACCCCACCCACCATCAGGAACTTCTGGCTCAGTACGGTTACTGCCCGTGAAGCCGCTCCCCGGGCCTGCGTGATGGTCTCAGACATGAA
>JANYKH010000191.1 GCA_025358235.1 Chloroflexota bacterium | reverse complement strand
TTCCGCGATTTTTACCGCGCGTTCTTTGTGCAGCAGAAGCAGTTCACCGGTCAGGTAAATCTTCTCAGCGCCTGAATCTCTAGCCAGCTTAACTTCTTGCCGTATCCTCGCCGGGTCTTTCAGACGGACTACCGGGTACATGCTCTTGATGGAACAGAAAGTGCACTTAAAAACGCATCCGCGACTTTCCTCAATGTTATACCAGCCGGCATAACCGGCGGGGGGCGGCAGCAGGTCGACCGCGGGCGGCGCTAGTTCGTTGATATCCACCAGTTCCCGGTCCGGGTTAACCATGACTCTCTTACCGTCATAGAAAGTAATCCCTTTTATTCCGTTTAAGGTTTCGCCTTTATATAAAGCGTTTATCAGTTCCCTGCCGGTGATCTCCCCCTCCCCCCGCACCATCACCGCCACAGAAGTAGAGCTTAGTTTCCGGGCGAGGTTATGAAAATGTTTCGCCAGAGTTTCATGACAGGCGGTAGCGGCGTGCCCGCCGAGAATCACATGGCTTCCGGCCCGCAATGCCGCTGTGACAATACGTTCTATCTCCACCGAGTTGGAATTGTTATAAGTACAGCCGATGATAAAGGGCCGGTCAGATGCTATCTCCGATTCAATCATCTTCAGGCTCTTACGATACCCAAACTCATTGGAAAGATAGCAGCCATCGATAATTTTGATATCTGAGTAGCCTGCTGCACGCAGGGTACCGGCAACTGAGGCGATGCCCAGGGGCTGAACAATGCGCCGCTCCAGGCCAACGGGAGTATTTATTAATAATATTTGTTTTGGCATTACAACTCGCTGATTATTTAAGTTCGGCTGCCCTGAATCAATTTGATATTACCAGACATGACATACCGCTGTCAGCCTCGAAGTAATAATATACCTCTTATTTGGTTTCCCGCGCCCGCTTGACAGTCTCAATTCCTTATTCTATATTAAGAACCAGTCCGCGTTAATTAAACAGTTATTTAAATCAACCGAAACGAGCGGACAAAGAGGATTATAAGAATGAAACGTATCGCCGTTGAAGAACACTATTCCACCGAAGAGCACCGCCCCCTGCGGAAAATAAATTACAAGACCCGGCCTACTACCGATAATGTTAAAGCTGATGCAGAACTGGCCAGCTTTGCTCATAGCCGTGCTCCGTATTCCTATGTCAGGGAACAGACTGTACTTTATGATTTCGGCGCCAGAATCGAGGAGATGGACAAGACAGGCATCGATATGGAAGTCCTGTCCCTGGTAACGCCGGGCGTACAGAACCTCGACGCCGGCATGGGCACGGAGAAGGCTCGAGAATTCAATGACGGGCTGGTTAAGATTATCAACAAATACCCCGGCCGGTTTGCCGGATTTGCCACCCTGGCGCCCCAGAACCCCGCCGGGGCCGCCTCTGAACTCAAAAGGGCAATAAATGACCTGGGCCTAAAAGGCTGTTTAATGGGCTCCAACACCCAAGATGAGTACCTTGATGACAGAAAATACTGGCCAATGCTGGAAATGTTTGAAAAGCTTGACGTGCCGCTATACATTCACCCCTGCCGTCCGGGCGCGAGCATGGCTAAGGCCTATGAAGCTTATCCGGGCATGAGTTCAGCCGTAATCGGTTTTGGAGCGGAGACTCATTATCATGCTCTGCGGTTGATGTACGGCGGCGTCTTTGATAATTTCCCGAAACTAAAAATCATCCTGGGGCACATGGGCGAAACATTCCCCTACTTGATCTGGCGAATCGATAATCACTGGCTCAGGTTCCCTGCCTGCGCGAAATTAAAGAAAACTCCCAGCGAATATATGCGGGACAATTTCTGGATTACAACAAGCGGCATGTTCTACCAGCCGGCTCTGGTATGCGCCCACCTATCATTCGGCGCGGAGAAAATCATGTTTGCCGTAGACGTGCCGTTTGAGACGGCGGATGAAGCCGTTAAATTCATGGACGCGGCCCCTATAGCCGAACCGGACCGGGAAAAGATTTATCACGGGAACGCGGAAAAACTGCTCAAACTGTAAAATACCTGGAACGGCGGGGGGCAGGGGAAGCCAGCAATAACCCGTACCCCCGGCCGCCAGCTTTTGCTTAACCATATCAATCCTTAATTAAGACAGGGAAAGTATCTGTATTCACTGGCATTCGCTAAATGGGGAATGTTTGCCCCTCCCTTCTCACCCCACTTCCGCCAAGAGATCCCGATTTGTTTTCATGATGCAAATTGAATCTGTCAAATGACATGAGAACAACAACGGCTTCGTGATTTATTGTTGCAACCCCTTAAGTTCCCCGCCAAAATAATGTACAATGGGCTTGCGTTTTGGGGCGGTGGAAACCGCGGAAATAAAGGAGGCATTCATGACTGATAAAATAAATGAAATCATCGATATGTACGTCCATATCATGCCGCCTAAATATCAGGCGGCACTCCAAAAAAAGGCGGCTAACACCGTCCATTTTGAACTAAACGCCAAGTTTCCGGGTCTTGTAGACCTGGAAGCCAGGTTCCGCCTTATGGATAAGTATCCGGGGGTTACCCAGGTGCTGAGCGTGATTCAGCCTGCCCTGGAAGGGGTGGTGGGACCGGCCGATGCGGTGTCACTGGCCAAAATCGCCAACGACGAAATGGCCGAGATCGTGGCCAAATATCCTCGGAGATTCGCCGGAGCTATCGCTATCCTGCCCCTGAACGACATGGTTGCAGCCTTGAAAGAGGCTGAAAGAGCCATAACCCAATTGAAATTTAAAGGCATCCAGCTTTTTACTCCGATGGACGAAAAACCGCTCGATGCACCTGAACTGGACGATCTTTATTCTCTGATGACCCAATATGATTGGCCTATCTGGATTCACCCCACCCGTGAACGCTCCGTCCCGGATTACGCCGGAGAATCCGGGTCTAAATATGATCTTTTCAGCGCTATCGGCTGGCCCTATGACTCAAGCCTGGCGATGGCCCGCCTGGTATTCAGTGGGGCCTTCGATAAGCACCCCGGCATTAAATTCGTCACCCACCATTGCGGGGCCATGATTCCGTTTTTTGCCGGACGGCTCTGCAACCGTCCCACCCCCGAACTGAAAAAGAAGCCGGAAGAGTATTTCAAATCTTTTTACACTGATACCGCGATCAGCGGTAATGTGGCCGCGCTGGAATGCGGATACGCCTTCTTCGGCGGGGATCATATGGTTTTCGCCAGTGATATGCCCGCAGAATCAACTCTGTCCCGCAATATGAACGCCCTGCTGGCCTTCGCAAAAACGCCGGAAATCAAGGATAAAGTGTTTTCCGGCACGGCTAAAAGGTTGCTGAAGATACCGGCCTAATAAAGCAGTTCAAGAAATACTAAATACATGTTTTAAGGAGTGTTGTACCCCATGAATATCGATGAGTTTTTGGAACTGGCTAAAAAACGCCGCAGCGTACGGAAATTCACCTCTGAGCCGATTCCCGATGGGATCGTCGAAAAAGCTCTGGACGCGGCACACTGGGCGCAGTCCGGCGCCAACGCCCAACCCTGGGAATTCATCGTCATTAAAGACCGGCAGACCATCAATAAGATGTGCGATATGATCGACGCCTGGATGATCAGCACCGTCTGGCCGATTGAAAAATCACGCGTCAGGGAGATCAGGCACCGCATGGTGGTTGATGGCCCCGGGGAAGCGCCCGCCGGCTGGCGCAACGCCCCGGTGGTAGTAGCCATGTGCGGAGACCCCCGCACCACCCAGGCTTCCGTTCTGGTTTCACAGTACCTTCCTCACGAAGGCGGCACGGGCGCTCATTCACTGAAGAATATGGCCAACGCAACGCAGATACTGCACCTGGCAGTGGCGGCGGCGGGGCTGGGCTCAGAATGGGTCAGCGTCAGCTACGCCATCGAACGCAAACTGAAAGAATTACTCGGTGTACCGGATGAAATGATAATCCACACCCTGATCCCAATCGGGCATCCTGCCAATCCCCCTACCGCCGGAGTCCGCAGGGACATCAAGGATATTATCCACTACGAAAAATACGATCAATCGCGGGCGAGGTCAGCGGATGACGTGTATAATTATCTCCTCACTCTGAGACAAAAATCGACTCCGGCTTACAAGCCAGGACAATCGCCGAAATAACCACCAGACAATAATAAGGAAGCGGGCTTCGAATCAATGGGGCCCGCTTCCTCTTTTAAGATTAACCCCATTATTCCTGCAGGCTTTTATTTTTGCCCTTGCGCAACTTTTTGGCATAAACCGGACTTTCTTGCATCGAGCCGTCTCCGATAATCGAAGCGAGCGACTTTTCCATCTTGCTCAGGGTCTCAACCAGATTGGCGCGGCGAACTTCGAGTTGGGACAATTGCCCGGCCAACTTCATAGTTTCCGGATTATTGCGATAAAGCCGCCTGAGTTTAAGATGCAAATCACGCATACTGAAGCCATCAGCGCCATCAACAACCTCCAGCAACAACTCGCTGAAAACCGGCGTTTCGCCAAACAGACCCAGATTATCACTGTGTTCCATGATGGTTTTAATGCAGTAGTCTCGCTCTGAGGGAGAGATTAGGGACTTCCCCATGAACCATGCCAGTGCGTCAGCATAAACTGCGGATACAAACGGCCAAAACGCATTTTCGGAGAGTTCCGTTGTTTGTTCTCTAACGTCAACATATATTTTCTGCAAAAGTTGCGATGCAGCGGTCAGGCATCCGTTGGTCGAAACAATATATTCGTTGATTTCCTTGATAATAGCCTGCCCTTCCAGCAGCGAAACCATGTCCTGATAAATCGGGTGGTTTATCCAGGCCGGCTGATATTGCAACTTCAACTGGCCGTTGAGCAATTGCACGTAAAGTTCCGGGGGAGGGGCAGCGCCTGCTGCTGATGCGGCGATATCTGAAATCCATTTAACAGCATTCCCGGCCTGCACCAGAGGCAAAGACCGGGCGAAATCAGCGACCATCAAGATACGGCCCATATGTTCAGAAGAGATAGCAGGCACGGCGCCGGTCGGTTCCGGCAAGCCCAACCGCTCGGGGAGGGCGAGGCGCGGGGCCTGGGGCGCTTCCAATCGGCGTCTCTGGGGGGCAGGCGCCGGTAAAGCCAGACCTGGTTGAGACGCGCCAAACAGTGCGGGAGCGGGGGACCGCCGGCGGGGGACCCTGACAAGTGCGTGATACGCGAATCCGCCCGAAACCCCCAAACCACCCAGAATGATCAGCACCAGTCCCCACATCGCCAGCAGCCCGGACTTTAATTCACGGGTTTCAGACCAGGGGCTTTCGTTGGAGGCCCCATCAATGGCCTTCACCCGCCAGTAGTATTCACCCAAAGGTAGCGATTGGGACGAGTTGAGCGAATAGTGGCTCACCGTCAACCCTGATATATCGATAATCGGGTCAGGAAAATCCGACCTGTCATCGATCTGAAGGCTGTAAGTCACGCCGCTGGGGTCGTTAACGGTTGACCAGCGGAAAGTGGGGCTGTTATCCCCGAGCAGACCAATTCGGGTGCCATCTTCAGGAGCAATAAGGGCGGGGATGGGTGGAGCAACGCTATCCATCGTAAAAGATGTTCTGGCGACATAGCGCATCGCATCGGCAACTTTGACAGAATGAAGACCGGATTTTGATTGGGGGATAACAATAGTAATTTCGAAGCTGCCCGTGGCATCCGCAGCTACACCCGCAGGAGACACATCCTGGCTGTCATAATTAACTTGCAGGGGACTGTTCGGAGAGTATCCGGAGCCGGTGAGTTCAACAATGGAACCGACGTTACCCGCGTCCGGCATTAGGCTCACCGATGGGCTTATGAAGAAGTTAACATCTGGAACAACCCCGGCGGAAGAAACTGAACCGCGGGAACCGATATCATGCCCTCCGAATTTCGAGCGGGGTATCGCCAGGCTGGCGGTCCAGGACCCCTGATTACTGGCCTTGATTCCGGATAGAACAGTCACGCCGTCATAGGTAACTACAATGTTGTTTTCTTCTGCACCGAATCCATAACCCGAAACAACGATCGAATTACCTGCGAAGCCTTTTTCCTGGCTTAGATAAAGACCGGGGACAATCTTAAAAGCAAATTCGAAGGCTGCTGCCACGGATCTTTCGCTTCCCGCGGTAGTAATGGCATGAAGTCCGGCCGCAGAAGGAGGCAAAGCAAAATTGGCTGTCCACGATCCCTGCGGATTAGCCCTGATGCTGGAAACGACTACTGCGCCGTCAAAGAGGAGGCTGATATCCGTTTCACTCGCACCGTAGCCGCCGCCCGTAACCGCCACCGGAGTGCCGGGGGTGCCGCTGGTTTGGATCATCAATATTCCCGGTATAACAGCAAAGCTCATCTCCGGAATTACCGGAGTTACCGGTCCGTCGGCACGGAGAGTATGCTGTCCACCTGTAGCAGGCGGAATAACTAACTTGATATTCCATGAGCCCTGGGCATTGGCTTTAACCCCGGAGGCAATCTGGGCTGAATCAAAGAAAATATTGATGCCGCCCTCGTTATTGCTGAAGCCGGAGCCGGTCAGAGAGACGGAGGCACCCGGCGCCCCGTTCAGCGCACCGGAAACGCTAGCAATGACAGAGAAATCAGCCGAAACCGCGGAACTGAAAGTGCCACCAGAGCGTACAGTATGTGTTCCAAATGTCGATGCAGGAACAACAAAGGTGGCAGACCAACTTCCATCAGAATTGGCAGTTATCCCGCTGTTCATCACCGCCCCTTCATAATTAACGGAAATCCCGTTTTCCCGCCCGCTAAAGCCGCCGCCGATGACTTTGACTGTGCTGCCAGTAACGCCCCGGTCCGGAAAAAGCTGGATTCCCGGCGTGACTATGAATACCATGTCCGGAACGCTGGTTGTAGTAAAACCTACAGTACGCAGGGTATGCGGACCAGAGGTAGCAGCTGGTACCACGACGCTCGTTTTCCACGATCCGCGGTTGTCCGCGGAGATATTGGGTACCACCGGTATTCCGTCAAAGTTAACTACAATACCGCCCTCGTTGGTGGCAAAACCGGAACCCGAAAGGGCTATCGAATTGCCGGGAGAACCGCTTGTTGCCGAGATGATTACACCGGCAGTAACGATAAAGACAATATCACGAGTTGATGCTGACTGCGAACCGGAGGCGCGGATTAAATGCTCGCCGGCGGAGGCAAAAGGTACCTGGAAGGAACTTGTCCAGTTGCCTTGAGAGTCAGCAGACAGATTCTGCGCAACCGGGGTACCGTCAAACAACACCGCAATTCCTGATTCCACAGACATAAACCCGGTCCCGGAAACAGAAATCGTACTTCCGGCCGCGCCGGCATTCTTGCCGAGCAAAATGGAGGAGGTTACAGTAAATATGGTGTCAACGCCGGATGAAAACGGTCCGCCCGCGTGAACGGTATGGGGGCCTCCAGGGGATGAGGGAACCGTGAAAACTGTAGTAAAACTGCCGGCTGAATTGGCGGTAACGCTTGAAACGACCGTGACACTGTCATAGGTAACCTGGATAGCGGTCTCATTTACAGAAAAACCACTACCAGTCAACATTACTGAGGTTCCCGAAGGACCGCTGCTTGGACTGAGGTACAACCCCGCCCCCTGCACCGGCCCCACCGAAAACGTCTGCAACAAGACAAATAGTAAAACCGCTGCAATAAGTTTTCTTAGTTTATCAGCCATCTTGCAAGTCTCCGTTATACCCAATTCGCCTAAGCGCTATAACGGGGTTTGGAGATTCAGCACCCGGGTATAATTTAAAGCTAAGATAAACACCTGTAATATTCCATCAGTATGCCTACGTAACTCAGCCTCGGGCGAGCACAAAATCAGACTCAGCAACGCCCTTTAAGATACACACTCATATTTTACGTATTCATACGTAGCATAAAACATGATAAAAGATACACAAAACGGAGTATCTGAAAATAAAAATCAGCGAGGAGGATTAAGGCAGGAACGGGAATGTGCCCCCGTAAGGGTGTGAAGTAAAAAGCTCTATGTATTTAGTAATGAGGTGATTCTAAAGACAACCAAAACTACGATCCCAAACAATGCAGCGTACCGGAGGACTCTCGTCAACCGATGAAACCGTGTCCATAATTTCCCTTTTTGCTGCAGAGCCAGCTCCGCCAAAAGGATAACAGCCACCGCCCCTATTACAGCTTCAAGAAACCAGCCCATATACTATTCCCACCCGGTATTATGACAATCTGTCAAACTCGTGCCTGCTGCGTATCAGGAAGATCAGCGAAAGAACACCCAGCGGAAACATGCACAGAGAGCAGATAGAACCAGCCAGCGCCCACCCCCAACAACAACGAAAAAGCGGTAAAGCCTTCAAACATCCAGATCAGCGGCCCGATGTCCGCGGACTTGCCAGCAAACAGTTCTAAAAGGGCCGGCATAATAACCAGGCCCAGGGCCATGCTAAGCGCCCAAATAGCTCCGGAAATGATGCTCAGTAAACCGGCTGCTCTCGCCATGTGAGCCTCCCGCTAGTCTATTCGGTCTTCTTAATATTTGACCGGCTCTGCGTATAGGCCGTTACAGCCGCCACGGCAGCCACCCGCCTTTTATCCGTAAAAATCTCGGATAGTTTTTCTTCCAGTGGTTTTTCCCGCTCGAGAATCCGCTTCATGTCCTCGATCAAAGTCGTCTCTCTGGAAATGAAATGGGTTCCGAGGTCGCCGCTGACAAAGCGGGGGTTTTCCATCACAGCCTTGTGGAACGGAATATTCGTTTTCACACCCACGATGATATATTCGTACAGCGCCCGCTGCATGCGGCAGATAGCTTCGTCGCGATCCCGGCCCCAGGCAATGAGCT
>JANYKH010000185.1 GCA_025358235.1 Chloroflexota bacterium | reverse complement strand
GCGGAGGCGGGGAAGACAGCCAACGTGGGGCCGATGGCGGCGGTGGCGGGGGCAATATCCGAATTCGTGGGGAACGAATTGTCCGAGTTCTCCCCGGAAATGATAATCGAGAACGGCGGGGATATTTACGTCAAAAGCAAGAAGAAGCGGACAGCCGGGATCTATGCCGGTGAATCGCCGCTGAGCGGCAAAATCGGTTTTGAGATAGAATCCGGCGGGAAGCCGATTGGAATATCGACGTCATCCGGGACGGTAGGGCATTCGCTGAGTTTCGGCAAAGCGGATGCGGTGGTGGTGATATCCGGTTCCGCCACGCTGTCAGACGCCGCGGCGACGGGTCTCGCCAACCTGGTCAGTACCCCGGAAGACATTCCGGCGGCAATTGAGGCGGGCAAGGCCATCAAGGGTCTCACCGGTCTGATCATGATCAAGGGGATGGGGTTGGGGGTGTGGGGTGACGTGAAGCTGGTGGAGATGGCCTGATCTTATCTCTTGATAGTCAGCCGTACGGTCTTGATCGGCAGGGTCACGCCTTTCAACGGTGAAACCATCCCGAAGACTGTGCTGCGGGTGATTTTCTGCACAAAGGGGTTCATTTCAAGAGGGGCGCCGTTCAGGTTGGTAGAGGTGTCCCCGTTTTCAGCGATGGTCATTTCCAGGGTTTTAATCTGACCGGCGTCTTTCAGGGACTCAAGAATGCCGGCGGTAACCCGGTGAACGTAGTCCGAGACAAAGTAGTCCATGTCGATTATTTCATCGTTTACTTTCAGTCCGACATAAGTGGTCATGGGTGCCTCCTCGCTGAATTTGGTGGGGCTATATTAATTCAAATGTAGCACTCCGGGAAGGGGTTGGCAATCGGGGTTTGCCCTGACGATTAGGGCTGAAGAATCTATCCCATGCGCCTGCGCTTAAAATGATTTTGGTGCGAAAGCGTTTTGCGCCGTATCAATCCAGGAAGAACTTAACCGTCGATTGTGTCCCTCTTAACACTCCTTTAGCCTCACGTGCTATAATCAAATCAGTCGGATCATGAGTAAATACCTCGTTTTTGCCACAGTTGCCGTGCCGGTTTTCATGGGTCAGGCCAGCGGAACCGCAATAGCCGTAGCTTTCCCCACAATGGTTTCTCACTTCGGGATTTCCCTGGTGCTGGCGGGCTGGATACTGAGCATTTACCAGGTCACCGTTATTTGTTCCATCCCCATCGTGTCACGGCTGAGCGATACTTTGGGGCGGCGTTCCACCTTTCTTCTGTGCCTGACGAGTTTTACGGCGGGCTCCATTTTTTGCGCTTTCGCGCCCAACGTTGGTCTTTTAATCTTAGCCAGGGTAATACAGGCCATCGGCGGCGGCGGTTTCACGTCCTCGGCGGTGGGGATTATCAATGACTATTACCCGGGTGAGCGCCAGCGCTATGTGGGGCTGATGACAGCGATTGTTCCCTTCGGGGCGATTGTGGGACCCAACATCGGCTCCGTAATGGTACATTATTTTTCATGGCAATCGATCTTCTGGCTTAACGTGCCGATAAGTGTGGCCGCTTTCGTACTTGTTCGCCGTCTCATCAAAGCTGATGTTAAGAAGGCCACCAAATCCGGCATCGATTTCCCCAGTATCGGGCTGTTGTTCGGCTTTGTCGCCACATTCATGGTGGGGATGACTTTGCTGGATAAGTCATACAATATGTCGCTTTTCGCAATCGCCGGGATTGAGGCGGTGGCTCTGCTGTTTATGATTGCGTTTGTTTACCGCTGCGCTCACTCACCCGGGGCCGTTATCAGTATGGATTTATTAGCGAAGCGACCCTTCATGGCGGCGAACGCCTATAATTTCGCTTTTGGGATGTGCGCCCAGAGTGGTGTGCTCTCGCTGATGCCGCTTTTCGCCAGTACGGTTTACGGCATGAGTGTTATTGAAGCCGGTTTTATGATCACCCCCCGCGCTATTGGCATGATATTCGCTTCCATAGTGGCAAGTATATTTATAATGAAGTGGGGCTACCGGCGACCAATGCTCGTGGGGTCGGTCTCAATGGCTGGCGGCCTGATTTTGATGGCATTGGAGCCGCAGATGATGACCATCATGGGAGTTGATTTTTCGCCCATGGCGATCATTACCACTTTCGGGCTGATTATCGGCATCGGGGCGGGAATGTCTGCCCCGGCGGCCAACAACGCGTGCATTGAGTTAATGCCGGAAAAAATAGCCAGTATTACCGGTCTGCGGCAGGTGGTGCGGCAGATAGGCGGGGCGATGGGTATTGCCATCAGCACGCTGATTCTTTCGTCAGCCAGCGATATGGGGCGCGGATTCACAATCGTTTTTATGATGATGGGAATCCTGGTTCTGCTGATTATTCCGGCGATATTCCTGATGCCGGCAAACCCCAACAGCGAATCTTCATCAACGAAGAAAGCCGAACCAGCGGTTGCGGCTTAACCGCTTAAACCTTTACTCGGTCTCTGTCAAATCAGCTGTCATTTTTACTCTATCTGTCAGTGTATTTAATCAACCGGTTGACACATGAAGCGGGCGGGAATAAAATAGAGGCACTTACCCAACGCCTTTAGCTGATTTCAAAGGAGGATGGTTATGGCCAAAAAACTCTATGATTTATCCGTTCCGGTGGGCTATATGACGCCTGACTGGATGGGGCATCCGCCGCCAACGGACCGGTTTTTAGAGCGGGTTCAAAGGCATGATGTGCCCATCGCGCCCGGAATCAGTCGGAGGGTGAGCACGCTCATTTCTTCCACCTGGCACAAAGGCACACACTGCGATTCACAGGCCCACCATGTGGAAGGCGGAGTCACTACCGATAGAATGCCCCTCGAGAGCTTTTACGGGACGGCGGTAATCGTCGATTTCCGTTACATGAAGAAATGGGATGTCGTTACGCCGAAAGATCTGGAGAACGCCAACCCCAAGATCATGCCGGGCGATATCGTTCTGATGAATACCGGCTGGCACCATTATTGGCGAGTTAACGACTACGTTTATTACAACCATTATCCGGGGATGTACGCGCCTGCCGGGGAATGGCTCCTGGCCAAGAAGGTTAAAATGGTCGGCGGCACCTGGGGCGCTACGGACCACCCACTCGCCCACCACCCCATCAAGAGCGTTTACCCCGTTGTATACGAGGAATACACGAGGGAAACCGGCAAGGACCCGGCGAAGGAATTTCCGGACTACGAACCGTGTCACCAGATCTTCGCCTCGAACATGATTCCGGCGATTGAGAACGTGGGCGGGGACATCGACAAAGTAACCGGGAAGCGCTGCACCATTGCGGCTTTCCCCTTCAAGCTGGCGGATGTCGGCCACATGCTGCGCGTTGTCGCAATTGTCGACGAGTAAGGGAGAATTAAGAATGACGAAGATAGTAGATTTATCCCAGCAGATCCTTAACGGCGCTGTAATGTGGCCCCGGTTAGCCACGGAAGTTATTATCCCCGCCAGTATCTGGACGGGCATACGCTCCACGGGGTGGGGCGGCACCAACCATCCGGGCTGGTCAGACATGGGCATGCCGGCTCCTTTTAACAAGGGTATCGCCGGACTGAACGTAGCCCGGTGGATCGGCCACCTGCACGCCGCTACTCATGTCGATGCCCCAATTTACGCTATTCCGGAGGGTATAACCGCGGACCAGATTCCGCTGGAGAACCTGTACGGCACGGGGGTTATCCTGGACATGCGCAACAAGGGGAAGTGGGGCAAGATCACGGCTGAAGATTTTGAGAAAGCCACGCCTAAAATTCAGCCGGGCGATTTTGTGGTGGTAAATACGGGCTGGCAAAAAGTGCTGACTCCCACCAAGGTTTACGAATATTATCACTACTATCCCGGGATGCTGCCGGACGCCGCCAAATGGCTGGTAGATAAAAAGGTTAAGGCGATTTCCGGGACATGGCCTGTTCCTGACCATTCCCTGTCTTTCAACTGCAAGAAATGGATGCCCTGGCTGTTTAACGACTATGTCAGGGCGACGGGACACGAGCCGGGACCGGAGTTTGACGGCGGCTTCGAGACCTGCCTGACGATGCTGCTGAAAGCGGGTATTTCCTGCATCGAGAACGCCGGCGGCGATATCGACGAAGTGACGGGAAAACGCTGCACGCTGGCGGCCTTCCCATTCCGCATGGAAGAAACCGATGCCGCGATGGTGCGGCTGGCAGCTATTCTCGAAGATTAGGTTTACATAAAACGATTCATATTTATTTGGGGGGGCCGTTAATGGCTCCCCCTTATTTTGTGCTTGACACTCGGTTCAGATATACGGGACACTGCCAATATGGCGGAAAAACATCCGGTAATAGTAATAGGGGCGGGGGCGGCCGGGATGATGGCTGCGGGACGCGCGGCTGAATTGGGCGCCAGGGTTCTACTGCTGGAAAAGATGGAACGCCCGGGTAAAAAAATCCTGATTTCCGGCAACGGCCGCTGCAACCTAACCAATGCCCGTGAACTGAAAAGTTTTATCGACCAGTTCGGGGCTAACGGCTCCTTTCTGCAACCTGCGTTCAGTCGATTTTTCCGCAACGAACTAATTGGGTTTATGAGGCGTTACGGCGTGGAATGCAAGGTCAAACCGGCCGGTAAAATCTACCCCGTCACAGAAAATGCCAGGGACGTGGTCCGCGCGTTTGAGTGCTACCTGGCGGAGGGTGGGGTGGAAGTGCGGTTCGGCGTCAAGGTCACCGGTGTTGCTGTGGAGAATGGGAAGGTAAGCGGAGTGCAAACCCCCGACGGATTTTTGCCCGCTTCGACCGTGGTAATGGCGGCGGGAGGATCGTCACATCCGCAGACAGGTTCCACCGGCGACGGGTACAGTATTGCAGCCACGCTGGGACACACGATTGTCAGATTAAGACCCGGGTTGGTCCCATTGGTTGCAGATGATACGGCGAAGGCTAAACATCTTCAGGGGGCGAGTCTCCGCCAGGCGCGGATTACCGCTTTTCAATGTCCGGCGGTGGAAATCGATCCAGCACTGGTTCCGAAGGAAGATGCGGGGCGGGGAATTGCCGGCAAACCGCCGGTTTTGCCTCTCGTAGAAAGTCGGACAGGAGATGCTATTATCCTGTATTTTGGAATTGGGGGGCCGGTGATACTGGAAATGAGTCTGGCGATCATCGATGCGCTGGAAAGAGGACCAGTGAGCGTGACCATTGACCTTGTTCCAAGAATGACAAAGGATGATCTCCGGCGGGACCTCCAGCAAAGATTTGACGCTAATCCGGAAATGGCCTACCAGCGGGTTATCAAAGATATGATTGCGCGCAACTTCGCGGGGCGTTTTATCAGCCTGAGCGGGGCGGAGCCGGAAAAACCGGGTGCTCAAGTTACGTCGGAAGATCGGGATAGGCTCGTGGACTTGATGAAAGATCTGAGGTTTGATATTAAGGAAGCCTATTCCCACTCCACGGCTATGGTGACGGCCGGCGGAGTAGCGTTAAATGAAATTAATCCGGCTACGATGGCG
>JANYKH010000184.1 GCA_025358235.1 Chloroflexota bacterium | reverse complement strand
CGGCGCCAAAATTGCAGCCTTCCCCAATTACAGAATCACCGACATAGTTTAAATGAGGTACTTTACTGCCTCTCATTATAATCGAGTTTTTAACCTCTACGGCTGCCCCGATGTGGCACTTGTCCCCGATTGAAGTGTAGGGTCTGATATAGCAATTAGGGCCTATATCGCAGTTATCCCCGATAATTATGGGACCGACCAGATAAGCCCCGGATTTGACTACAGTATTTTTGCCAATTGAAACCGGCCCCTTCAGAGTAACATTCGGTTCAACCAGTCCAAGGTTTAACGGGGTAATATTTTTTAAAATGTTCTCATTAGCGCCGAGGAGATCCCAGGGGTAGCTAAGATCCGTCCATTGGTCGATTTCCATCACGCTAACGTCATGATGCGTATCGATGAGAAGTTGCAGCGTATCGGTAATTTCATATTCACCCCGAGGAGATTTTGGAGTCAGCATCAAAGCCTTAAAAACATCCTGGTTAAACGAATAAAGGCCTGCATTCGCCAGATTGGTGGGAGGCTTTTCCATCTTTTCATAAATATGGACGGCTTTGCCTTCTTTGCTTTCTACGACGCCCAAACCGACCGGGTCCTTTACCTGGACCACGCTCATGGCGTTGCCGCCCACAGCGACCAGCTTTTTGATATGCTCAGCTTTTACGAGTACATCCCCATTAAGCAACAGAAAGTTGCCTTCAACCAGACCTTCGACGGAACGCAAAGCATCCGCTGTACCCTGTTGCTTTCTCTGATTGGCATAACTAATTTCTACCCCCCACTTCTCTCCCCGCCCAAAGTAATCCCTTAACTGTTGATCGCAGTAACCGACCACAAACAAATATTCGGTGATACCTGCTTCTCTGAGCTGGTCCAGAAGATGTTCCAGGATTGGTTTATTGGCGAGGGGCAGCATGACCTTGGGGCGGGTATAGGTTAAAGGCCGCATCCGGCTTCCTTCGCCGGCGGCCAGAATGACTGCCTTCACTTGTTCCTCCCGGTGGCAATACAGTTTTGGATAACAAGCATTCCCTGATCATATAATTGGCGTGCTCTGGCCTCAGTACGGGCTTCAACAGTGAGTCGCATCTTGGGCTCAGTGCCGGAGGGGCGTACCAGCATCCAGCCATCTTCAAAACCGAGACGCAGACCGTCAGCGCGATTGATGTTCAAGGGGCTGGTCGATAATAGGCTTGGCTCAATGTCCGCCAGAGTAGTCCCGAGGCTGGGGACCGCGCCCCGAATAATCGGGTATGATTTTACAGCGTCCACCATTTCCGAGAGTCGGTTGGTAGAAGCCAGCGAGGCGATCAACGCCGCGGCGTAAATACCGTCCGGGCAATAGGAAACTTTAGGGAATATCCAGGCCCCGGAGGGTTCGCCGCCGAACTCGCCGCCGCCTTTCATTAGTTCTTCAGAAACAAAACTATCCCCGACTTTAGTGCGCCGGGTGGTAAAACCAGCTTCCTCAACGGCCATGGAGGCGTCCACGGTCGTCACTGCCTCGCGGGTTTTCAAAGCCTGCCCCAGTAGAACGAGAAGTTTATCTCCCGTGATGAACCGACCTTTTTCATCGACGGCCATCATGCGGTCAGCATCCCCATCATGGGCAATGCCCACTGCTGCGCCATAATTAAGTGTGGCGGCTATTAAATCTGAAAGGTTTTCCGCCGCCGGCTCAATGACGCGGGGGAAAAAGCCGGTGGGGTGACTGTTGAGCGCCAGCACTTCACAACCCATTTCACGGAGCAGCAAAGGCGTTATAACGGTAGCCGCCCCACAGCCACAATCCACCACCACTTTGGTCTTTAGCTTTTCCGGAAAATCTTTTAAAATTCTTTTGGAGTGTACAATAACCGCATCCTCGCGGCTGATAGCTTGTTTAAAATCTTGCCACGGTGCGGCAGCCAGGGCATCCCTTTCAACCATTTCCTCAATATGCTTCTGTTGTTCCTGGTGAAAGGCGGAGCCATCCGGATTCCAAAGTTTAATGCCGTTATATTCCGGGGGATTGTGGGAGGCGGTAATCATCACACCGGCGTCATATTCACGGCCAAGAAATGCTAGGGTGGGTGTTGGCGCGACTCCGGCATCTGTACAATCCGCGCCGGCAGCCAGCAAACCGGAAATTACGGCGTGTTTGAGGGCGTCTCCGGATGTACGGGTGTCACGGGCGAGAACGACTCTTGGATAGGTCTTGCCGACGGCCATGCCGACCTTAAACGCAAGGGTAAAAAGGTCGCGGTTTGCTACGGTGCGGATACCTGATGACCCGAACAGATGTAACACGGTTCATTTTACTACGCACAGGAAGCGTAGTGTCAACCTTAACCACAAAGTTAAAATAACTTGTCGTTGCCTGATTAGCAACGGGGCACTTCCACTCCGAGGTATTTACCCATCAATTCCATGGCGCAGTAACCGCCGCACATGCTGCAGGCGGCTCCCTTGCTGGAAAACTTGGCGTGTACCTCGGCGGCGTGGGCAGGATCAAGGCTTAACCTTATCTGTTCATCCCAATCCAGTTTTTTGCGGGCCATGGCCATTTTCAGGTCGCGATCGGCGGCGTTTTTTACTCCCTTGACGATATCAGCGGCATGAGCTGCTATTTTTGAAGCGATTACGCCCTGTTTGACATCTTCAACATCGGGCAGGGAAAGATGCTCAGAAGGTGTAACGTAGCATAGGAAATCCGCCCCCGCAGAGGCAGCGATAGCGCCGCCGATGGCGCCGGTAATATGGTCGTAGCCGGCTCCGATATCAGTCACCAGGGGGCCGAGCACGTAAAAAGGGGCGCCTTTGCATATGGACTTCTGCAGGCGGACATTGGTTTCAATCTGATTCAGCGGCAAATGGCCGGGACCTTCTACCATTGTCTGCACGCCAGCTACCCGAGCGCGCTGCACCAATTCACCGAGTGTCAATAATTCCTCGACCTGGGCGCGGTCCGTGGCATCAGCGAGGCAGCCGGGACGCATCCCATCGCCCAGACTAAGGGTCATATCATATTTTCTGGCGATTTCCAGCAGGCGGTCATAATGTTCGTAGAGGGGATTTTCACGGTCGTTGTACAGCATCCACCCGACCAGGAACGATCCACCACGGGAGACTACATCCGTCACGCGGCGCTGTTTCTTCAATCTTTCAACGGCGGAGCGCGTTACGCCGCAGTGAACGGTGATAAAGTCCACACCATCCCGGCCGTGATCTTCAATCGCTTCAAAAAGGTCTTCATCCTTCATATTTACGACGGCGCCCTGTTCATTGATGGCGCGCACCCCAGCCTGGTAAATGGGGACCGTGCCGATCGGTAAGGAACAGGCAGCAATGATAGCCTGCCTGATGGCTTTAATGTCAGGGCCGGTGCTCAGATCCATAATCGCATCAGCCCCAGCATCAACGGCGGCTTTCACTTTAATCAGTTCACTGGCAATGCTGCCATAGTCTGAAGACGTGCCGATGTTGGCATTAACCTTGGTGGAAAGACCGGTACCAACCCCGCGGGGAGTCAGGTTTTTGTGGTTCGGATTAGCGGGAATGACAATTATCCCGGCCGCGATACCGGCGCGGATAAACTCAGGCTCAAGGCCTTCGGCAGCAGCCACCAAAAGCATTTCACGGGAAATGGTGCCCTTTTTAGCCAAATCAAGCTGGGTCATAACAAACTCCAAAAACCAAATGAGCCCTAAAAACAATAAAACCAGGAGGTCCGGCCTTGAAACCCCTGGCTTTTTATCGCTTACCTACGCTCGTATTATCGAGTTCAGGCAAATAGGGTTGCCCCGGATTGACGGGACTCTCAGCCTTGGCACCCCTAGCGGCTACTTATTGGAAATATATCACACGGGCAGTGGGACTGCAAATTGTTAACGCATTTTTGAGGGGAATTATAAGCCTTGCCTTTAGGGATGAATTCTGGTAAATTATATATTG
>JANYKH010000177.1 GCA_025358235.1 Chloroflexota bacterium | reverse complement strand
AGCCATCTATGCAAAAGCTCAATGGCATCACTCACCCCGCAATGAAAAGCCTGGTGCGGCAAAAACTGGCTGAATTTAAAAAACAAAAGGTGGAGATAGTGGTTGTGGATTCGCCGTTGCTGGTGGCCGGCGGTTGGCTTGATCTGGCGGATAATGTCTGGCTGACGGTTGCCCCCCTCCCCACCATCCTGGAACGCGTCCGCAAACGCAGCAACCTATCGGAGGAAATGACCCGGGCGCGGATGGCCGCCCAGTTGTCTGAGACAGAACAGCGCCGACATGCTGACGTGGTCATTGACACTGACCGGCCTCTCGATGATTTACACAGGGAAGTAAAACGGGCGCTTGACGCTCTCAGGGAGAGGGACAAAAAACAGGCGTTTCCCGGTTAATATTCGATGTCTTCGGTCCCGGCGGCGGGATTTGCTGCGGATCCTATCACCGATTGAACAAATAAAAAGGGACTTATTTTTAAGATTTCTTCTTCAGGTAATCCATCACTTTGCGGGTATTACGTTCCACGGAAACACTCTTTTTAAGGTAGTTCATATAGGCCATGATTTCATGCCTCCGGGAAGGCAACAGATTATTCCAGCCCTCTTTGGCCGCCGCATCATTCTCCAGCGCATCCGCCAGCATAGCCGGCATACGGTGTTCTCTTGACTCATGATCTGCTTCCAGGTCAAGCATCACCGTATCGCCGGGGTTCAACCGGGACTGCCGGCGCATTATCGTATTAATGTACATCCGGTGAAGCCCGCCCCCCACCGGCATCATCGTCGCCTTAATCGGATGACCGTTCAGAAAGCCTTTAACCCGTATCTTGGGCTTACCCCCCAATTCCCGGCTCACTTCCGGCGGCACTTCTACGTACGGATTGAAACCAATGACGTTGATTTCAGCTTGAAATTTAATACCCATATTTACCCCGGAATAAGCCCCCTTTCGCGGAGAACTTTCCGTTCGTCCCCGGTGATATAGGCGAAAATCTTCGGTTTACCGGCGAGAACCTGCAGCAGATATATTACTTCGAAGTCGATCGATTCCCGGCCGCCGTCCGGCTTGATACACAGAGTCTGCCAGCGCACTTTAGCCATGGCGTGTACCTCATCCAGGGTTGTCACGGAGATTGAGACAATCTTCACGTACTTTGTGCCGATAGATCGGTAAAACTGAAACCCTTGAAAAATCCCGCCGCGGAAACTGTCGTCGTTCTTGCCGCACATCACCCCAAGAGGATTGGCTGCCACAAAACAATCGGCAAAGTTCATCACTGTTTTTTCAATATCCGGCTCGCCGGTTAACGCGTCGTTGAAATTGTTCTCATACGCTGTAAAGAAATCATGGACTAACTGCCGCGTGGTTTTGGGGTTTTGCATTTGACTGTAATCCATACCCCGCTTTTTATCACAATTCATTTTAATTCATGGCGTTAGACGGTCATCTTTCAGAATATTTGTTACGTTTTTGGGAATAGTTAATTAGTCCTGTTACAGCTTCAAATAATCAAACCTTAAACCCGTCATTATCACCCTTTAGTCCCATGACCGCCCTCCTACGGACTATTTAGTCATTGTCCGTGAGCCTGTCCGGGAGATAACATTATATCTGTTGTGCGCCTGATTTTTCGGAGCGTCAAAACGCCATTTTCAGGCTCATTTACGCCCCGGTAGCTCGATTTAGTTACACTGTCACCAATCTTGTTTAATAAGGGTTTGTTTTGAGGTAGTGACTGAGTGAGCTTAGCGTCTGACCAGGCTCTGGACAGGTTAAGGAAAAATCAACCCGACCCCGAGGCCCTCCGGATGATTCCGGAAAAGCTGGCCCGGAAGTACTGCGCCATACCTGTCGCCATCGATGGCAACACCCTGGTTGTCGCTATGACCAACCCCACGGACATCTTTGCCCTGGAAGCTTTGGCCAGCCACAGCCAGATGCGCATTGAAGCTGAAGCTGTGGATATCATCACCCTTCAGGAAGCCATTGATGCCAACTACCGCAACTATGATCAGATAGAAAAGCACGTCTCCAACTTCTCCTCGTCTTCCGTGCTGGATATAGAAGATGTAAAACTCGAAACGGCCACCGATGCGCCGGTCGCCCAGGCCCTGACCCTCATAATAGATGAAGCTATCAAAGCCCGCGCCTCGGACATTCACCTCCAGCCGGAAGAAGACCGGCTGCGCGTCCGCTACCGCGTGGATGGCATTCTGCAAGACACATTCTCCCTTCCCTCAAGCACCGCCAACCCCGTTATCTCCCGCATCAAAATCCTGGCTAAAATGAACATCGCGGATCACCAGCGCCCTCAGGACGGTCAGTTTTCCGTTAAGTCCAACGGCCGCACTATCGATATCCGCGTGGGCATGGTAGCCACTGTCAACGGCGAGATGGCTACTCTGCGCTTACTGGACAAATCACGCGCTACCCTGACTCTGACTGAACTCGGCTTCCTGGATGAAAGTCTGGAAGTCTTTGAAAGAATGCTTAAAGTGCCGTACGGCATGATTCTGGTGAGCGGACCCACGGGCGCCGGCAAGACAACTACCCTGTATGCTGCGCTCAATTCTCTGGACCGGGTAAGCCGGAACATTATCACGGTTGAAGACCCCGTTGAATACCGTTTCAAGGGTATCAACCAGATACAGGTTAATGCCCGGGCCGGCCTCACCTTTGCCTCCGGACTTCGTTCCATACTGCGCCTTGACCCTAACGTCATCCTCATCGGCGAAATCCGTGACGGTGAGACCGCCGGTATCGCCATCCAGTCCGCCCTCACCGGTCACCTCGTCATGTCCTCTATCCACGCCAATGACGCTTCCGGCGTTATCACCCGTTTGCTGGACCTTGGCGTGGAGCGGTTCCTCGTTTCGTCTGCAGTGGTTGCCGTCATCGCCCAGAGAATGGTGCGGCGGGTCTGCCCGGAGTGCGCCCGCCTGATAGACGTGCCCGCTGCGGAGGCGCTGACCTATTCTAAAGTTATGGGCGAGGAACGCACCAAATTCATGTACGGCGAAGGCTGTAACGCCTGTTCCGGCACCGGGTATCGCGGCCGGACCGGCATCTTTGAAATCCTGACTCTTTCTGATGAAATCCGCGCCCTGGTGCTCAACGGAGCTTCCGGGGCTGACATACGCCGCCAGGCCGCCGGGGAAGGTATGTTGAACCTGATCCGGGACGGTATGCACAAGGTAAAGAGAAACCTTACCACCCCGTCTGAAGTAATCCATAATGCTTATACCTGTGATTAGGAGTAACTCATGGTCTACGAATATGTAGGCTATAACGAATCAGGGGAAATGGTAAAAGGCAGATTAACCGCGCCTTCAGAGGAAGCGGCGGTCGGCTTGCTGGATTATGCCGGTTATAGAGTGGTCCAGCTTAAACAGTACATCCCTTTTATCCAGGTAGATAAACTGCTGGCCCGCCTGACAGTCATCAACAAATCGGAAATAGTGTTGTTTTACCGCCAACTCGCGTTGCTGTTGGAATCCGGCATCAGCATTATTGCCGCCCTTGAATTGCTGCAGGCGCAGATTGGCAACCGCGTACTGAAAGAATTCATTTCCGAAGCTATTAATGACCTCCGCAGCGGCAAGCCCCTCTCGCGCGCTTTCGGGCGCCACCCGGAGGTGTTCACCCCCGTCTCCCAGCGTTCCCTCCAGGTGGGCGAACAGAGCGGCAACCTGG
>JANYKH010000169.1 GCA_025358235.1 Chloroflexota bacterium | reverse complement strand
GTCCATTAACCAGACGTAAACCGCCGTTAGTGTTTTGATACGCAGCACTGATCACTCCGCCCTGGTTAATTGGATTAAGAGTGACTTTAGCAATAGCATAGCCGGTCCCCACGCTTAGCACCACTGACATGATAAGTATGCAAATCCAGATTGACCTGTATTTCCGAAGCATACTGACCTCCTAAACGCCTAAAGTTTGATCATGATGGATGATTATTATTTTTTTGGAATAAAAAAGGGCAGTTCCCCACCGCCCCAAGAGATGAATGCTAACATTCTTATTATAATAGATAAGTCAATACCAACAAATGTGCGATAACAGCATGGGGATATCCCTGTGTGATTTATTAACCGCTTTTTTGTCGCTTAAATGTACATGTGTGTTGTACCCAAATTTTCGGAATGTTTGATACAGTTCGACTATAATCAGTTAACTGAAAAATCTCCCTAAGTGTGTTGCGCGCCCTTTGACCCTTTCCCTACGTTGCCCCCGATTTCTCAAAATCAATGGCCGAGAAGTGCGTTGAGTTTATTTGAACTAACTGCTACAATTCAGCCGCATGAAAACTAAAATCACCCGCTTTAAAGGACGGGCACTACTCTTTATATCGGCCTTTGTCTTTTTGTCCGGCTTTGTTTCCGCATGCACACCTCAAGGCTATTCAGGTCCGGTGCAGTCAATCAGTGTGGCATGGTCGCCGTTTGAGCATGGAACACTTCTGTGGATTGCGGATGACCAGAATATTTTCAGCCAAAACGGGCTCAACGTGACTCTCCGTAAGTACGACACCGGGGCCGGTTCACTTGATGGGATGCTGAAAGGGGAAGCGGATATTACGTTAGGAATTTCAGAATTGCCGATGGTCCGGAAGGCGTTCGAGAAATCAAATGCCCGCATAATTGGAGAAATCTCCAGGGTTGAGCAAATTTATCTGGTGAGTAGAAAAGACCGGGGAATTCAAAAGGTTTCAGACCTCAAGGGTAAAAGGATAGGCACAACAATCGGGACGATAGCCGAGTTCTATCTTGGCAGGTTCCTTGCTATCAACGGCTTAACAATGCAGGAAGTAAACGTGGTTGACCTCAAAACCCCGGAACAATGGGAGAACAGCGTTGCAGAGGGGATCGTCGATGCGGAGGCAACTGCCCAACCATACGCCGACTTAGCCGCCCGGAAACTGGGCAGTAATGCCATTGTATGGCCGGCTCAAGGCGGACAATACGTGTTCGGATTAGTTGTTTCCTCAGAAGACTGGATAACCCAGCATCCCGAACTGGTTAACCGGTTCCTCAAGTCTCTGGCGCAAGCTGAGGAATACCTTGACCGTCATCCGGCTGAGGCCAAGGCCCTGATGCAAAAGCGATTAAATGTGGATGCCTCGTTTGTTGATTCAGCGTGGTCGCGGGACCAATTCTCCCTTTCACTTGAACGGTCGCTCGTCACCGCCATGGAAGATGAAGCCCGGTGGATGATCAAGAATAATTTGACGACCGCAAAAGAGGTTCCAAATTTTAATAACTTCATTTACGAAGAACCTCTAAAGGCGGTAAAGCCGGATTCAGTAAATATTATCCGGTAACGAGAATATCCTATCCCGGGATGCCGGGAATGACCTTCAGGGGCTGCCGGAATCAGACCCGGTGTCTCCGGCTATAGTCAGGCAACAATGTAAAGATAAGGGGCTTCATGTCAAACAACAACACCGGTGCAAAAGCAGGAAATAATCGACTTTTTTACGGCTGGATCGTCGTGATTTTCAGCATGGTTATTATTGCCGTTAATGTATCCATATTCTCCAGTTTCGGGGTTTTCTTCAAGCCGCTGGCCGGTGACTTCGGCTGGGACCGGGCGAGTACATCGGCCATCCAATCCGGTTTCTTTATCTGTTTAGGCATCTTCGGCATAGTTATAGGATGGCTCGCGGACAGGTTTGGCAGGGCCAGGATACTGGGGATCGGTGGTTTAGTGGCCGGAACTGGTTTAATCCTGACGAGTCAGGTAACCACACTCTGGCAGATATTTCTTACTTATTCAGTCATGTGCGGATTTGGGCTGAGCGGCTGCTTCCCCATCGCCATGTCTTCGGCAGGACGATGGTTTGTAAAACGCCGGGGGATGGCTTTAGGAATTACGGCATCCGGGGCGGGGCTGGGATTGATAATCGGAGTCCCGACCATTGCGCGCCTTATCATTGCACTGGGTTGGTCGAGAACATATTTCGTGCTGGGCGCGTCAGTTTTCGCCGTCCTATCGCTGTGTGCATTTTTGTTAAGACGCGAGCCTGAGGAAATGGGATTGAGGCCGTACGGTGCAGCGCCACAAACGGCAGAGGGCAAAAATAACTTAACCAGGACCGCTAAAAGAGACCAATCCAAAACAGATGACACGGTAAAAAAGGCTATCCGCACC
>JANYKH010000159.1 GCA_025358235.1 Chloroflexota bacterium | reverse complement strand
TTTCTTTTCGGCAAGGGGAATATTATCGGTTAATTCTTTCGCCGCTAACGTGCCCGCCCTGGGCGAATATGCGGCTACATGCACTGTATCAAACTTTAGCTCGGTGAGCAAGTTGAAAGTTTCCTCGAATTGCACGGCGGTCTCCCCCGGAAAACCAACGATAATATCCGTGCTGAGGGACACGCCTTTTATCCGCGATTTGATATATCCAATGAGTTCCCGGTATGTCGCCGCGGTATAACCACGGTGCATCGCGGTGAGGATTTCGTCACTGCCGGCCTGAACCGGAATGTTAAACTGCTCGCACACTTTATCCAGTCCCGCTATCGCATCGATCAACCGGTGGCTCATATCTTTAGGGTGATTGGTCAAAAAGCGGATGCGGGCCAGCCCCTTGACGCCGTTCAGTTGTTCCAGTAGGCTGGTCAGGTCCGGCTTTTCCGCCAAATCATGGCCGTAGGAGTCTACATTCTGACCCAGCAGTGTCACTTCTTTTGCGCCCCGCTCCGCCAGCCGCTCCACCTCACAGACTATCTCAGATTGCGGTCGGCTGCGTTCCCGTCCGCGCCGGTAAGGCACGATGCAGTAGGAGCAAAAGTTGTTGCAGCCCTGCATGATCGGCACGAAGACCGCCACGGCAGGTTTGGCCGCGATTGGTTTGGGTGCCTCAGTCAGCCACGGCGGCGCATCCCCGGCCTTGAAAAAATAGTCCACGTTGGGGAAGCGTTTCTTGAGGGCGGTGGTGTTGGAATCTACGATGCATCCTGTGAGGGCGATGATCTTGTTCGGGTTGTCCCGTTTTAAAGCCCGCAGGTCAGCCAGTTTATTGATGACCTTGTCTTCCGCCCCCTGCCGCACCACGCAGGAGTTCAACAGGATAATGTCTGCCTCAGCCACTGTATCGGTGGGGCCGTAGCCTGCGCTTTCGAAGCGGGCGGCGATATCATCAGACTCGGCTTTATTCATCTGGCAGCCGATCGTCCAGACATAGTATTTAGGCATACTTTAAGTGCTTCAACCTCTGGGGAATGTGGGGAAGAAAAGAATTCGTAAGGGTATTTTAGCACGATGGCCGCGATATTGACCAATTTGAGAATTTTAGACGTAAACGCTAATTATTACTAAAAATCTATTGACAACATTATTTGCTTCAACTAACATGGGAAAGCTCTTTAGCGTCCCGTGTATTATTACTAAATCAATCCTGGTATTTGGCTATTATCCATAACCCTTAAGTAAATCTTGCGTTTGCAGTCTCTTATATGTTAGCAATCCGTGCAAAATAGCACGTTTGCCTGCGCCGCAGAAAAATATTAAGGAGAGGTAGCACATGAAAAAAGGGGTAGCCGTCTTCATCGTATCCTTGACCATCTTAAGCCTGATACTCACCATAGTTTCTTGCACATCAGCACCAGCCGCGCCCCAAACCGCTGAGGAATTTTTCAGGAATAACGAAGTTACTCTTATAGTTAATGGCAGCGCCGGCGCTACTACTGATTTAGGCGGCCGCAGTCTTGCCAGTTATTGGGCAGAAGTCACCGGCGGCAAAGCCATGCCGGTTAAATTGATGTCCGGCGGCGGCGGTATCGAGGGTTTGAACGCCGTATATAATGCCAAGCCTGATGGCCTGACCATCGGTGTAACCACCCATTCATCCGATATTACTCTGCCCGTTCTGATGGCCCTTCCCGGGCCTGCGTTCGATACCAAAACACTGGGTTGGATTGGAATGTTCGGGACCAGCGCGCAGGGAGTTGCCTTGAGGGCTGATGCCCCTTGGAAGACCCTGGAAGACTTACAAAAGGCCCCCAAGATTATCTTTGGAACGTCAAATCCCGGCTCCGGTCCCGCCATCGATACTGTAGCCGCGATTGAACTTCTAGGGTTGAAGAACGCCCAGGTCCTTTTCGGGTATGAAATGAACGAACTCAAGCTCGCCTGCAAAAGAGGCGAAATTGATGGTTACGGCGCCTCCAGCAGCACGCTTAAAAATGATGAATCCCTGGGTTCTATCAGGTCCTTCGTCACGCTCAGCAACATCAAGACGCCCTGGTACCCCAACACTCCCGCCATCACGGATATGATGAAACCCGTGGGCGTCCAGGAAGATATCCTTTCGCTGCTCATTGGCATGAACGGCGGTAAGGTATTCTTTACACCTCCCAACGTACCTGCGGATAAACTCAATTACCTGCGCCGCACCTTTGACAAGATCATGGCCCATGAAGGTTTCTTGAAAGTTATCAAGCCGACATTCCCCATCTGGGAGAAGCCAGCCACCGGCGAGGAAGTAGAGGCATTGACCAATAAATTATTGTCCATGCCGAAAGCACGGACTGACGCCCTGCAGGCTGTATTTAAAAAGTACGTCAAATAAATTTCTTACCGTATTCATAAAGCCGATTCAGGAACATCACTCCTGAATCGGCTCCTTTTTAATAATAAAAAGCCAAAGAGGGACATGAATGGAAACACTTAATGCCTTTCTTGCCGGTTTGGGGATGTTGGGGAACTTCACGGTATGGATATATATCATCATCGGCGTTATCCTGGGTTTGTTCTTCGGCGTTGCACCCGGGGTAAGCGCGTTGACCGCCATGGTCATCTTGCTGCCCTTTGTTTTTAACACTGCCCCGGAATACGCCCTGCCGCTTTTCATGGCT
>JANYKH010000141.1 GCA_025358235.1 Chloroflexota bacterium | reverse complement strand
CCCTGATCATGGGAACTCCTTTTATGTTTAGTCTTGAATTGATGATGACTTTAAAGAAATTATAGCATTTACGCCGGTACCCGATAGTTGTTGAATTGACGTGGGTGGTGCCCCATCATGGATTATATCAACCGGTTGTTTTAGCTTTACTGGTAATTCACCCTTCATCGGTCTAAAATGTAGGGTATATATTTAGTTCCTGACTTTTATTTTCTTTGAATAATTCGGCATCGAGTCTTTCGTCCAGAACCAAATATTTGATCTTCATTATCGGTGCGCTCGCTACTTTGCTGGCAAGCATCGATAGTTCGATCGTCTCCGTGGCGCTGCCGGTTTTTACGGCGGATTTTGAGACGTCTTTGATCGTGGCCGGCTGGACTATCTCCATTTATCAGCTGGTCTTGACTGCCACCCTGCCGCTGGCCGGCAAAATCAGCGATGTCATGGGGCGGAAATCCACTTTTGTAGTCTCCGTGGCTTTCTTCACCGCCGCCTCACTGCTGTGCAGCGTGGCCCCAACAGTTGAAATATTGATTGCCTGTCGGTTTATCCAGGCCGTCGGCGGTAGCGGGTTAATTCCTTCCGTTACCGGTATACTGGCAGATATATTCCCGCAATCCCGGCAAAAAATGGTTGGTTTGATCGCCACGATATTCCCGTTTGGGCTCATCGTCGGGCCGAATCTTGGCGGCTGGTTGGCCAGCACGCTCGGCTGGAGATCTCTTTTTTGGGTCAACGTGCCCATCGGAATAGTCGTCCTGGTGGCGTCAATCATGCTGCTGCCTACCGGGGTTAAAAAGTCGGCGAAGATCGACCTCGCGGGTGCTGGGTTGTTAGGGCTTTTCCTGATAAGCCTCATGGCCGGTTTAAGTCTGCTGGGGTCGGCGCAAACCAGGCAGTTTTCCATCCTTGTTTTGCTGTTCGGCATCAGTGCGGCGGCTTTGATATTTCTTTGGCGGCACGAATCACGGACTGCGGAGCCGATTCTTGATATTGAGTTGATGAAAACCAGACCGTTCCTGGCGGCAAATATTTTCAACATTATCTACGGCGCGTCGGTCATCGGCGTGTGCTCGCTGATTCCCACCTACGCTGTTTCGGTGTACGGCATGTCAACACTGGCCAGCGGCGCCATACTCACCCCCAATTCGATCACCATGGCCGTGGCTTCACTGGTGGTGAGCGGCTTGTTGATAAGGGTGGGGTACCGCAAGCCGATGCTGATTGGAATATCTATCATGTCCGTCTCGCTTATTTTGCTTGGGTTCGAGTTTCAGAGTGTCAACGTGTTCGGGTTCGGCATCAGCCATGTGGCTTTCATCATTATCATTATGCTTTTACTGGGGACCGGCAACGGTATAAACATGCCCGCGGCGAATAACTCCTGTATCGATTTGATGCCGGAAAGTGTGGCCACGATTACCGCTCTGCGGGCGATGTTCCGCCAGAGCGGGGCGGCGCTGGGCGTCACGGTTTCCACTCTGGTGCTGGAGCTTGTCGGGGATATGGGGCGGGGTTTCACTTATATTATGCTGGGTGCCGGGATTATCCTGCTGTTAAGCATATTTGCCGTCATGGTGATGCCGCGTTCGGCGCAGGATAACTACCGGGTGGCGAAAGACTCAGCGCGGGCTCAAGGCTAATTTCGCCGACTGGCCGAAACGCGCCAAACCTTCCTTTAAACCGTTGTGATAAAATAATTACGGAGATAATATGCCCGTTATCAAAACCCTGGACCTTGTTAAAAAATTCCGCGACCTCGTCGCGGTTAACGCCGTCAGCCTGGAAATCGAGGAAAAGGAATGCTTCGGTCTGCTGGGGCCTAACGGCGCCGGTAAGACTACACTTATCCGCATGGTGACCGGTGTCTCGCCGCCGGCTTCCGGCCGCATTTGGGTGGCGGGCATCGATCTGGCTAAAAACCCGCGTCAGGCGAAAGCCCTGATTGGCCTGGTGCCCCAGCAGGATAACCTGGATCCCGATCTTTCGGTGATTCAGAACCTGACCACTTTTGCCCGTTATTTTGATATTCCGGAAAAGGAAGCTCGCCGCCGCAGCTTGGAAATACTTAACTTTTTTCAACTGGAGTCGAAGCTGAACAGCCGAA
>JANYKH010000137.1 GCA_025358235.1 Chloroflexota bacterium | reverse complement strand
GGTGCCGCAGGACTTGCAGGGGCGGATATCCATTTCCGAAAGCCTTATCATTTCAGTCTCCAGCCCGCCTTCCTTGGCCGCGGTCAAGGCATGAGCCAGCATAATTTCTGTATTACCGCCTTTGCGGGGACTACCCATGATACCGATCACTTTCATGACGTTCTCCTTAAAGATGTGTACCCCGATTTGGTTTTCAGTCCTGTTCCAGCCTTAATTCAAATACCACCGGATTATCCGCGTCAGGGCACGCCACCACAGCTCTGCCCTTCTCTTTTTCCCAGGGGAATGAGCCACCAAATTTGAGCACCTGCGCGAAAGGAAACATCGTGTAATTGGCCCAGGCGCAAAGCCCCGGGGCGGTTGTTTCTCCAATTTCGAATTCATCGCCGATGCGATGCCCGGCGCTGCATGAACCCTGTTTGGAGATAACCTTCGCAACGATACGCATTTTAAGCCTCCTGTAACCCGTTACGTCCCTTTTCCCGGTTCATTTTAAGATATCACGCCGTTGCGGGCAAACCTGTCTTCCACCCGGCCTAGATGCTATTTTTCGTCCGCCGCATGACCCTTCAAAATATAAGTAACTCTACGGATAGTACCAAATATCTCCGGCGAATATCATATACAGGGAGCGGAGGCGGCTATCGGTTTGTCGTGCCCGCTCCCCGAACATTTAGGAGGTGCGCAATGCCCGATTTTTCTAACCCGTTTAGTGGACAAGCGCCCGAACGAAAATTGACGCTTGCCGACCTGGTAAGAGCTATCCGCCTGGACCTGGCAGCCGAAGAAGAGGCCATCCACCAGTACACCGCCCAGGCTGATGCGACTGATAATGCGCTGGCCCGTAAAGTCCTCTTCGATATCGCCAACGAAGAGCGCGTCCACGCCGGAGAATTCAGCCGTCTGATACAATTGCTCACCGGCGATGAGGACAAATGGCTGCTCGATGGAACCAAAGAAGTCGATGATATGGCCGCTGAACTGGCCGGTGCAGAGACCAAAACTGATGGTCCCGCCGGAGAAAGCCCTACGGTGGGCTCCCTGAAAAAATAAGGAGGATTAACCTGAAATGACCAATAAGTTTTTGACCAGAGAAGAAGCCCCCATCAGCCCTGAAACCTGGCAAATGATGGATAACACTATGATAGCGGTGGCCCGCGCGCTGCTCGTAGGCCGCAAGCTTCTCCGGGTAGAAGGACCTTACGGCCTCGGCTTGAAAGCCATCCCGCTGGCCGACCCCAAAATGGGCGAAGGCCCCATGACCGCCGGGTTTATCCCGCTCTCATACATACACCAGACATTTACGCTTTCTAAGCGTGATCTGGCCACCTTTGAACGGGATAAACTGCCCCTGGACCTTGCCGAATTGGTGAGCGCCACGATTAAATGCGCCAAGCAGGAAGATAACATCATTTTCACCGGAAATACTGCAGTTCCCGGGCTCCTCAGTCTCCCCGGCAAGAAAGTAACTCTTTCCGCCTGGGACCAGCTTGGCAACGCCGCCGGGGATGTTATTAAAGCCATTTCGATGCTGGATGAGCGAGGATTCCCTGGCCCTTACGCGGTGGCCCTCGCTCCTAACCGCTACAATCAGTTACTCCGGCTGTACCCGAATGCCGCCATCAGCGAGTTGGAACACATGACCACCATCGCTGCGGATGGGGTTTTTAAAGGACAGGGGATGGGTGGTGAGGGTGTCGTCATTGCTTCAGGGCAACAGATGGTGTCCATCGTCCTCGGTCAGGATCTGACCATCGGCTTTGTCGGGCCGGTGGAAGAAAGACTGGAGTTCTCAATCTCAGAAAGCCTTGCCTTACTCGTGCGCGAGCCGAAGGCAGTTTGCGTCCTGAACGCTAAATAGCAAAACCAGCCAAATTCAGTTGATTTTGCCCAGGTGCGGAGCCGCGATCCTCCGGGCTCCGTACCTGGGTTGATCTGTGCGGGGCTAATGCCGGGAGGTTTCCAAATCACCGAAAATGCCCAGACGATTTCAGTATATCCTGGCCATTTTGTTGCTGCTAAACCTTTTGGCTGGCGGCTGCCTGAAGCCCCCTGCAGGCCAGGTTTCAAACACGGGCGTTCCTTTTACCGGACTGGGGCCAATAGATTCCGGTTGGAAAATTCCGGGTAACATCGGCAGCGCCCCTGCCCTGCCTGATATGGTTGCAGTCGTCAATAAGGTCCGGGCATCCGTTGTCTCAATCAATATCGAATTATTATCTGGCAACGGTCTGGCAGCGCCCAAATTCCGGGAAGGGGCGGGATCCGGATGGATTATCGATAGCAGCGGGCTTATCGTCACCAACAATCACGTCATCCAGGGCGCCAACACGGTGCAGGTCAGTCTCAGCGACGGGCGGATTTTCCCCGCCAAACAGATTAACGCGGATGCTTTTAGCGACATCGCAGTAATTAAAATAGATGCCAGCGATTTAACCGCAGCCCAGGTAGGTGATTCCTCCAAACTCCAGGTGGGTGCGCTGGTGGCCGCGATGGGCAACGCCCTCGGTGAAGGTATTGCCATGACCGGGGGTTGGGTTAGCAGGCTGGGGGCTTCTATCACTTTGTCACAGAGTCAGAGCATGTATGACCTGATAGAGACCGATGCAGCTATCAATCCCGGCAACAGCGGGGGGCCTTTAATTAATTTGGCAGGAGAGGTAATCGGCATCACCAACGCCAAGATTGTCAGCCCGGAAATTTCCGGGGTTGGCTACGCCATCAGTATGAGCAATGCTTTACCGGTAATTGAAGCCCTGATTGTAAGGGGGACCGTAATTCGGCCTTATTTTGGAGTTTCGCTGCAGACGGTTAACGCCGCCGTGGCATCCCGCTATGGACTCGGCGTACGTTACGGAGCGCTGATAACCCAAATAGGTTCCGGCAGTCCAGCGGATCAAGCCGGCCTGCGCCGGAACGATGTCATCGTGTCGATTGACGGCAAGCGCACCAACTCCGCATCCGAGGTCGTGACCGCCATACAAAACGACCAGATAGGCCAACAAATCAGCGTGACGTACTACCGCGGCGCCGCGAGCGCTGAGGTCAGCGTTACCCTCGTCCAGCGTCAATAGCCCTTGGTTTGAGTAAGGAGGCCGATTATGTCAAGATTAAGTTATCATGAACTGGCGCCTCTTCTTCGCAATTGCAACCAGCCTCCTGGACGAGGCCGTTATCCTGGCAATTGTGCTGTGGGGCCTGCCGCTGCTCGGGGTAGACATATCAGCTACCTGGCTGATTGTGATTCTTGGTCTCTTCTCGGCATATGCGATTCTGACCTACAAGGTGGGAAGCCGCGCCCTGCGCCTGAAGCCCTTGTTGGGGCTAACGGATATGGTGGGGATGCAGGGCAAAACGTTGGAAACGATCAACCGGCGAGGCCTGGTGAAAATTAAGGGCGAACTCTGGCAAGCCCGTTCGGAAAGCGGACCAATCAAACCTGGAATTGAAGTCATTGTGACAGGTCGCGATGGCTTGAAACTCACTGTTAAACCGACGGAAGCCCCCATTCCTGAACGCAGCATAGGCATCGCATAAGCGCATTCCGGCAGTATTTTACCCGGAGGTTAATTTGATCTGGTCTGTCGTCATCGCCGGGCTGATTATCATCATCGTACTTTCGTTTGTTCTCAGAGTCAGTATCAAGCGGGAATTCGGCCGCGAAGCCAGTGAAGACGCCCCAACCGTCAAGGCCTATAACAGCGTTAACTGGATTCCGGCCTTTACGTTAGTGCGGCACATTATAGTGAAGAGTCTTAAGCAGCGGCACGCCGCGGGCTGGATTCTCGATGCCGGGTGCGGACCCGGCCACCTGATTTATGACATGAGCGCCAAAATCGAAGGCGTGAAAGTCGTAGGGCTGGATATTAACACTGACATGCTTTATCTGGCGCGCCGGCGCATAGGCGAACTCCCCACCCCCTCCCGCCCCGACCTTGTCCGCGGGGATGTCCTGTCCCTTCCTCTGCGGGACTGTTCGCTGGACGTTATCGTGAGTACGCTTTCACTGCACCATTGGCCTGATACCAACCAGGCTTTTAGAGAATTCGAACGTGTGCTGAGGCCGGGGGGCTTTTTCCTGATGCTGGATTTAAAACGGGACATTCCGCTTGCGATGTACGCTTTTATCTGGATTGCCCAGGCCCTTTCCCCTGCCCGGATCAGGC
>JANYKH010000050.1 GCA_025358235.1 Chloroflexota bacterium | reverse complement strand
CCCGCGTTTTTTTAGCACGAAGCAAATTAATCACGGGGATTGACGCAACTCCGAGGAACAGGATGAAAACAACCAGGGCGAGCGGGCGGAAGAAAATGCTGAATTCACCCCAGTTGCTCTGTAAGGCGCTGAAAAGAGAATTTTCCGTGCCCACACCCAGTAAGTAACCCATGATCAGAGAAATAATCGGGAAACGGAACCGGTTCATCGCGAAGCCGAGAATACCGGCAATAATGGTCAAACCAACGTCCCACATGCTCTCATTAACCACGAAGGAGCCGATCAGACAAAGTATGAGCACGACAGGGGAAAGGAATATTACGTTAATTTGAGCCACTTTGGCCAGCAAAGGCGCGGCGAAGATGCCGCCGATACTCGCCAATACTTTGGATAGGGCCAGACCCAGGATAAGGGCCCAGGCGATGTCCATATGTTCGCGGAGCAGCAGCGGACCGGGGGTTATTCCATGAAGTACGAAGGCTCCCAGGACAATTGCCATGACGGCCGACCCGGGGATGCCGAATGCCAGAGTGGGCACCAGGTCGCCCGGCGTGGTGGCGCCTACGGCGGCTTCTGAAGCCAGTACGCCTTCCGGATCACCTGTGCCAAAGGTTTCCGGATGCTTTGAAGATTGTACGGCTACCGAATAACCAAGGAAGGTTGAAGTGGCCGCGCCAATACCGGGCATAATACCGACAATAATGCCGATAAGCGAACTGCGGATCAGACAAAGTTTGTGACGGAATACTTCTTTAAAGCCATCCCAGGCGCCGGCGATACTGGTGTTCACCGGCTTTTTGGAGATAGAACCACCTTCCAGTGTGAAGTCGATCAGAGCCGAGACAGCCAGAAGGCCAACAATGAACCCTACCAGTTCTATACCGTCCCAGAGGTACATGCTGGGCCCGTTGAAACGGGCTACATTGGAATGGACGGAACTGAAACCGACCATGGATATCAGAATACCGAGGCCGCCCATGGCCAGGCCTTTAAGCATGTTCTCGCCGCTGGCCCAGGCGACTGTGGTAAGGGCAAGCATCATCATCCAGAAAATTTCCGGCGGGCCGAAGGCCATAACCAGGACACGCATGAAGGGCAGCAGCGCTATTAACACTACCACCGAAATCAGCGCGCCGAACATCTCACCGGAAGATGCTATACCAATAGCTTTGCCGGCGAGACCTTTTTTGGCCATGGGATAACCGTCAAGCACGGTAGCCGCATTAACCGGCTCGCCGGGAGTATTCAACAGGATTGCAGTGATTGAACCGGCAAAATGGGAAGCGCCATAGATGGCGATAAGAAGGTACATTGCCACCATGGGGTCCCAGCCGAAAGTAAACGGTAAAGCGATGGTCAGTGCATTGATGGCGCCGATACCAGGCAGAACGCCAACAATCCAACCGATAACGATTGCTATAATAATAATTCCCAGGGAGCTTGGTTGTATTAAAATTGAAAACGCGCTACTTAAACCTTCAAACATTGACTTTCCTCAGTTACCAATAACGGTCGGATTAAGTGTAAAACAGGGCGCTGGCTAATCGAATGGCCAGCGCCCTGCGGGTGTGGTTTTTGGAGATGATGATTTAGAGCTTGATGTACTGTTTCAGAAGATCAGCATACTTCTGATACAGATCAAAGAGACCGTTCAGGGCCTTGATGGTTTCGGTGCGATCTCTGGGCATTATAGGAGCGTTGGCCTTGATACCCCAATCGATAAGGGCCTGGTCCTTGTAAGCCTGGTTGAATGCCGCTTCATAAGCTGCAATGATTTCCGGCGGGGTTCCGGGGGGCAGTAAAAAGCCGCGGGGGCCGGAAAGATAAGCAAGTTCAGGATAGCCAGCGTCGATTGCAGTCGGGATAGCGGGGGCTCCGGTGGTGCTGAGGATAGTGCTGGGTTTGTCGCTGTAGAACATGATGCCGCGGATATCGCCGGACTTGATGAACGGGGCCATCATGGAATCAGTAACAACGCGGATATCGCCTTCGCCCTTCATCAGAGCAGTGATGCTGTCCGCGCCGCCGGTGGTGTTGATAACGTAAGTGGTCTTCATGCCGGTGACGGCGGTGGTGATAACTTCGGTCGTGCCGACTTCGGTAGTGACAAAGCGAACGGGCTTAATAAGGCTGGCAGCGACTACATCCTTAACGGTTTTGTAAGGTGAATCTTTTGCTACGCCGAGTACATAGTAGCCGGTGGCCGGAATGTTAACCCATTCGAATTTCTTGACATCGAATTCCATCTTGGCGACCATCTGGTAGGAGACGAAGCGCTCCATATCAAAGAGGCCAATGTTGTAACCATCGGGTTTCTCCCGCCAGAGCTGGAGAGCGCCGGTAAGGCCGGCGGCGCCGGTAACGTTCTTTACTACTACATCTACGCCGGTGTATTTAGCAAGGTAGGGAGCAATACCGCGGGCATAGGTGTCATAGCTGGAACCGGGGCCGAGGTGCAGGATGATGCTGATGGGCTTGGTGAATTTGAAAGCTGCGGGGGCCGCGGTGGTGGTGGGAGCAGCGCTCGTCGTTGCGGGAGCGCTGGTGGTGGTGGGGGCCGGGGTTGATTGGCAGCCAATCAGGACCAATGAAATGACCATGAGAGTTGCCAGGATTGCGAATGTGAACCTCTTTGCCATATGATCTCCTCCTAAAATAATTGCCTAATATAATGCTGTATAGGACAGCCATGATGAATTCTGTCGGTTGATATTATTGACCTCTACCCCTCATCAATACTTAATACATTACCGGGTGGGCAGAACGTCAGGTTTGGGGAGTGCCTTGACCTTAGCTTTGTAATCCTCGTCCGGATCATAAACCACGCACATCATGGGTTTGGGTTGATACAAATTAGTAGCTGAGCGGATGCTCGGGCAATTCGATATCGCCACAATCAGGTCCATTTCAGCGTAAAGGTCAATATAATCACCAGCTTTGCTGGGCGCCTCGCCGATTCCCAGCGAGCCGTCAGCGCGGTAGGGCATATTCATAAAGAAGGAAATGCAGCTGCCCCAATCAATATCATCCGCCACAAATCCAAAATCAGCCATAGCGGATACCAGGTTATCGCGGCAGTTGATAGTACCGGGAATGCCATATCGGACGTAGTTAGCGCGTTCATTGCAGAAAGTACCGATGAAAGAGTGCATGCCGGGAGTGGAATCTTCAGAGATGGTGGCCATTTTATCACAATTTTTGGAGAAAAAGGCATCCCCCGGTTTCCAGTTGTTCCATTTCTTGTTGAGCAATTGGGACCAGCCGCAGTTGTGTACGTTGCTCATATCATCGGCGTCCCAGAGGATAACATCCGGCACCTGGCCGCCTTCAAGATCGATGATGCGGAGAACCTGTCCTTCTTCAATCAGTGTGCCCTTCATAAAACCCATGGCAGGCAGGTAGATATATTCCGCATTCTTGCCGGGGACGGAGGGGCGGGCCAGAGCGAACTTTTTATCATGGGCGATAACGGCCTTCAGTAGTTCCGGGCGCTGTTCCGCTGGAACATAAAATGACTCCGGCAACTTAAGTTTGGATTTCGCCATAATCCTCCGGGTGAATAACGCTAGTCATGTGTGGAAAAATCGCATGTGACACATGCATATGACGTCGAATTCTAACCCTTGTGATCGTCTTTGTCAAGCGCGCGTCGTCTGTAAAAGCTCTCAAGTAAATATTCAAAATGATACCGAGCGTTTCATAATATAACAAAATATGTCAATAAATGCAACGAAAGATGATCAGCTCGTCTAAACAGATTAAATGAAATGGCTTCCACTTGGGTGAAGTCCTGACTGTCCGGGTGGATTTGGCCGGAGTGCCGGATATTGGCGAAAACAAAAGAGAAGCCCGGCGTTTGAGGCCGGGCTTCAGAATTTTAGATATTCAAATGGAAATGTTCTTTATTTGGCGCCTTTCCCCGCTGCTTTTAAACCCATGTAAACTCTTTCACGGGTTAAGGGAGCATCTTTCAATCGAACACCGGTAGCGTTCGCGAAAGCGTTGCCAATGCAGGCGCTGAAAGGAATAAGGCCCATCTCGCCAAGAGCTTTGCCACCGAAAGGACCACCCGGTTCGGGATGCCCTACCGAGGTGATTTGGATATTTGAAGTGCCCGGGACTTCCGGTGCGGTGGGCATCTTGTAGCCCACAAAGCTGCAGTTCATCAGCATGCCGTTAACCCGGTCAAATTTCTCGTAGACTGCGCAGCCAATGCCCTGGCCGATGCTGCCCTCAAGCTGGGCTTCGACCATCTTCATGTTGATCGGCTGGCCGATGTCTGCTGCGGCAGCTACTTTTTCGATCTTGATTTCGCC
>JANYKH010000081.1 GCA_025358235.1 Chloroflexota bacterium | reverse complement strand
CGCATCGAAGAACTGCTGCGGCTGATCATGCTTGAACTACCCGGAGCGGATTTTGCCAAGCTTGTCCCCTCGGGGCTGGTTATCACTGGTGGCGGAGCCAACCTACCTGGCATCGCCGAACTCGGCGCCTATGTTACCCGGCTGCCGGTCAGAATCGGAATCCCACCCAATCTGTACGGGGTTTCTGATGTACTGCGCGATCCTCGTTACGCCACCGCTGTCGGCCTTCTTCTCTGGAAGACTGCTAATGAAGGCACGAAGAACTGGAAGGCTCAGAACAATGACATCGGCGGAATTGGCTCTTTCATGAAGAACCTGTCTGGCCTTTTCGCCAAGAAACCGGCCCCCAATACCGAAAAAGAACAGTAGATCGTAAGAATCTAAAGGGAGGATAAAGATGGCAAAACAGAGTTATGTCCCAAGCCCTGCGAAAATTAAAGTTGTCGGCTGCGGCGGCGCTGGTTGCAACGCAGTTACCAGAATGGTCCGCGAGAACATACGCGGCGTTGAATTTATTACCATGAACACGGATGCCCAGGCCCTGGCTATCACCGAAGCTGCTGTACGTATCCAGATCGGCGAGAAATGCACTCGCGGTCTCGGCGCCGGCGGCGATAACAAGAAAGGCCGCGAAGCTGCCAATGAGAGCATTGACGAAATCCGCGAATGTATTTCCGGCGCGGACATGGTATTCGTCACCGCCGGCATGGGCGGCGGCACCGGCACCGGCTCAGCCCCCGTTTCTGCTGAGATCGCCAAGAAAGGCGGAGCCCTTACCATTGCTGTAGTCACCAAGCCCTTCGATTTTGAAGGTGCTCACCGCATGAGGACCGCTGAAGAAGGTATCAACGATTTACTTGATAAAGTCGATACCCTCATCATCGTCCCCAACCAGAGATTACTTGACCTGTGCGACAACAAGACCGGCGTCGATGGCGCCTTCCGTCTGGCTGATGAAGTACTTTGCCAGGCTGTCCAGTCAATCGCTGAAGTTATCACCGTCCCCGGCCTCGTAAACCTTGACTTCGCCGATATCAAAGCCATCATGAAAGATGCCGGCCCCGCATGGATGTCCATCGGCAAGGGCACCGGGCAGAACCGTGCCGCTGATGCCGCCAAACAAGCACTGGCCAGCCCTATGCTGGATGTATCAATGAACGGAGCCACTGGCGTCCTCTTCAACATCGCCGGCAGCTCATCCCTGACCCTGTTTGAGGTCAATGCCGCCGCGGAAGTAATCCGCCAGGCAGTCGATCCCGATGCCAACATCATCTTCGGCGTCATCCTTGACCCGAACATGGGCAACGAAGTCCGCCTGACCCTCATTGCCACCGGATTTGCCACCAAGGAAGGAATGGTCGGAAGTTCCCGCGAAAAAGAGATTACCCGAGCGCTCAAGAACCTCAAGAGTGACGAAGATTTTGAAGTCCCGTCATTCATGCGGTATCGCTCATCTCCCGTGGGCCGCCGTCCCGTCCCTACCCAGACCCCGGTAAGTTATCCCAGCAATAGGCGTTAAGCGTTAATTTCATGGGAGTGGCAGGCCCCCCCTCCTGCCACTCCCATATTCTTACTTTGATTATATCTGGAGGAAAAAATGAACCGGGTACCGCTCGAAGAAAAATTATGCCAGTTCATGATCCAATACAACAACGATGAGTGTACCCGTGAAGTATTACAATTGCTGGGGCGGCATCCCCGCACCCGGTTGAATCACCTGGCTATCGTCCACGCCGTCGATTGGCGGCGCATGGATATTGACCGCGCCCTGAAAGTATTGATTGACCGGCGTCTAGTAAAAAGTAAGACATCATACGGCCAGGCCGTGTACTATTTAACTGATGAAGAACCCCAGCGGGCTATGGCCATTAAGGCCGCTGCTCTTGACCTGGCGCAATGGCGCACCGTCCTCACCCGGAAATATACTCCGCCCGCGCCACCCGCAGCTCCCGTATATAGGTCTAACCTCAGCGCCCATGATGCGATTATCATGGCCGCTGCCCGGCACCGTTCTGCGTTTGTGCTCCCGCAGATGCCCAAGTTCGTTAAAGTAAAAGTCTCCTGAAACGGCAATCTATCTAAC
>JANYKH010000303.1 GCA_025358235.1 Chloroflexota bacterium | reverse complement strand
AGACAGCCTGGGCGAATCCCTGCTTCACCAACTCCGCATTGATAAACAGGGAACCTACCCAGATGTACCGGAGCAAGCGCCCGTACTTGTCAGTCTCGGATACATCCTTTTCCATGCGGACGGTCTTGCCGCTTGCCAGTTCCTTGTTCTTGGCTGAAGCCTCCGGACCATAAGGTTGGACTGGTTCGCCCGGATGGACTGTTTCCGGGGTGTCTATGCCGATGTATCTTACCGTGTACGACTTGCCGTTTAACGAGACTTCTATGGTATCCCCGTCAACCACCCTTGCTACTTGATACTCTACTGCAGTCGCGGAGGTGGCTTGAGGCGTGGCAATCGCACTGGTAATGGGTGCGCTAGGCGGCTGGCTTGTGCTTGTGAGAGGTCTGGTTGAAGCCGGTGCAGTTACCGTTACGGTTGTCGTTGGTGCACAGGCCGTAATCAAAGCCAGAATGAGGCCCAGGATAAGTAGGTATTTTATTTTAAGAAACATCCTTGCCCTCGTTATTCTTAATTCGGCCTGGATCATTTAGCTATTTCGACCCAGAAACAGAGGCGATCACATATGCGCCAGAGCTCGTAGACGTTTTTACCAAGCTGCCCTTATAGAATATTTGAGCAGTAACAGAGCCGGACGAGCCTTGATTTTGTGCGGAGATATAAACGAAGTGATCCGGGAATTTGGTATATGAATACGTGACGGGCAGGCGAACGTTAGAGTATTGTTCAGTGCCGCTGGTAGCGTTGTTTAAGGTAACGTCCACCGCAATGGCCGTACCGGTGACCACATACTCGATTTCAGGGCCGGAATAAGTAGGAGTGCTCTTGATAGGATTATTGGAACTGCTAAGCGTGACGGCAATGGCAATTACCGCGATAATAGCAACGACAAGCACAAATCCAAACAGGCATCCCTTTGCCGCCTTAGCGTCGTTTTTCTTTTTGATACCTGCACGGGCTCTAGCCCGTTCCTCTTCCTCCGCCCGGATTCTGGCTTTGTCAGCATCTGAAAGGGCCATAAAAGAACCTCAATAACTACCCCGAAACTGTCAGCCGCCACTAAGTTCCTGGTCTACTAAGAGCGAGGATGCCGAACGATATCTTGCAGATTTCCCGTTGACTAACCCAAATTATAGCACACCACGGCAAGAGCCAAACGGACTGATTATTTATTGTTAATCGTTATTCCCCTTGGTTCTCCCCGCGTTGTTGTCCAGTTCTGCCCAGGTGTAGGATTCGCCCGCATCACTGAAGTTGTAATTGACGGGTTTGTCAGGGTCTTGCTGGCCTAAAACGAGCTTCTTGATACCAGTCTCGTCCGCTTCCCACCACGTACCGTTATCGTTTGTTTTTGGCAAGTACAATGCGGGAGCCTTTGCGCTTTCCCGTACCATCAGCGGACACCTTGAGGGTATGGTTCGGGTCAAGGTCTATGTTATAGCGTTTCTTGGCTTCGAGGGCGCTGTAGTATTCGGGAGGCGTGGATGCACCGCCGGGCGGGGTCTCATTCGGTTGCTTTTTGCGGGCTTCAACCAGTTTGTTGTATCTTTGCCTGATTCCTATGACCATGATTCTTTTACTCCTTTGCTTCCCTATTTTTCTTTGGTTCGTAATGGCCAATCTCGATTCTCTCGTCTTTAATGAACGTAAATATTGAACCGTTCATAAATTCGAGCGTGGGAACCGCCGTGTACACCGTGGCTTCGTTGAACGCTTTCCGGTATTTGTCCTCGAATATAGCCTGAGCAGCCGCGATATCTTCATCAGTTACGTCACGGTCTCGGGGATCGTTCCCATCCATGAGGACAATCACGTATTCAATACCGGTTCCCGATGTGCGGGCCTGCTCTAACTTCTCGACTCTGGCTTTAAGATTCATCGTTTTATTTCCTCACTGGGTATTCATGGCCAGGTAAAACCGTAAAGTTATTACCCTCGCCGGGGCGGTTGAGGTTAAGAGTGCGGAAAGTAGAACCGTCCCACACCAGACCACACCCGCCATTGCACCCTTTACACAGCCCGGTATCGTTCAGCCATTTGGTGATTTGCTCTTCGGTTGGTGGTTCTGGCTTTGAAATGGAACAGTCAATGGCGATTATTCGGTTACAATCTTCATGCTCTTCTGACCTGTTTCGTTCGAGAATTTCAATTCGCTTTAATATGTTCATTTGATTCTCCGTACCTATCTATTTTCCTTTGAATTGTCCTCAAGCGAACGTACTCTTTCCTCCAGTTCCCCGGCTGTCAGGACGGCCACCATTGCCCGTGCGATCGACGCCATGGCCTGTGCTTGTCCGGGGTTAAGTTTTCCTTGATGCACTTCACCGAGCGCGTTCTCCAGCTTGTCGTAAACCTCTATCAAGCGCGGGGGTACCAGCGACCGAAGGCGGGCTATCTTGGCGCTGTTCTTACCGCCCTGCGAACGGGCTTGGTCTCTTTTCTCTTCTAATGACGGAGAGTGGCTGAAGCAGTATCCATCCCGAAGGGCTAACCCTTTGCAGGGGTTCCCTGTTGAGGTTGTACTTTTGCACCTGTTGCGTTCTATCATTTTCGCTTCTCCTCATCTCGATTCCGAGTCGTATATAAATTCCAACTTGTCTCTCAAGAGCATGGGCACCCGGGGCGGCAAGGGGTGTTTTTCCTTGAGTGTTTTCAAAATTACTGTCAAAATTACTGTCAAAATTACTACCTCAAAATTACTCATCAATTACTAAGGTCTATTTTTAGCTTCAATTACTGTGTAATTACACCTGTAATTTCCTTAATTACTTACTACCACCCCCCCTTTAGGGGTGGTTAGTAATTTAGTAATTAGTAATTGGTAATTCTTCTCCTTTATAGGCTAAGCCCCATTTGTTATCACCGATGTTCACAACTTTGTTCTTTGCCCTCAGAGCGGTCAATTCTTTGCGTACATGAGATTCCGTCTTGTCGATAGCCTCGGCAATGTCCTTGACGTAGCCGGAGCTTCGTTTGAGATAAGCTAAAATTTGTTCCGGTACGCTGAGTGTGCACGGCGGCACGGGATTATCCGCCACCTCGCAGTTGGTGAAGGTCACGCTGTCAAGGTCCCCGGCCGCATCCTCGTTAAAGTTAATGCGGATGCCCATGGGCTGCAGCAACCTGCCGTCATTGTTTTTCCGATGTATAAGGGACAATTCCAGGAAGCCGCTGCCGACGGTCTGGGACTTCCGTAACTCGAACTGGGATCGGCTCCTGTTGTACTTAACCACGCTGCCGTAAGGGCCAGTGGACTCGCTACCGTTACCCTTCCAGTCAGATTTGTTAACATGGTCAATGGTCAAACTGGTACAGTGGAGTGACCGCAAGGCGTTATAATATTGACTGGCTTGCTGAGCCGGGTCCTGCCCATTCCCGGAGGCGGCCATCTGGGAGTCAATGATAACCAGTCCTATCTTGTTATCAGAGACCATCCGCTGTATTGCAGGGAGATCGTTCACTAGGGGCTGAAAACACCGCCTGTATAAGAACGTCTCTTCGGTAGTTATCCCCAGACCTTTCTTTATGGCCCACACCCGGCGCTCATGGTCCTGAAAAGAGGCCTCCCAGTCCAGGTATAAAACATTGGCGGGAGTCGGCAGCCACAGTTTCGGGCTCCCGGGGAAGCCCGTAGCCCCTAGTTGCACCAGACAGGCGATTAAGTCCGCGGTATACGACTTTCCGCTTCCGCCGATGGAATATAGCGTCGTGGGCTGGTTCATCTCCAGAATTGGGTACAGTTGGTACTCAATTTTCATAACGGCTGGTTTTTTGCCGATCGGGACCGCGGGCTCACCTTTCCGGTGTTCCTCCATGGTAATGTAGGCAACGCAGGTTATCAGGCTGTCCCAGTCCACGTCGGGGAGGTTCTTTTCCAGGCGCTTGGACAACTGGCTGCAAGACTGGTTAGACATGAGGTTGACACGGGAAAGAGTTAGAAGCCGCCGGGTATCGGTCTCTTGGTAAACGGACACCTCCCCCATGCCCTCATCCTCGATCCGGTCTACCTGAACTCGGACTGCTATATCACTCCACCAGTAGGAGTACCTATTAATTCCAATGGTGATTTCTGGCTTATTGATGGGGGTTTTCGTCATACAATCACACCGCCTTGAGCTTGTGGAATCGGTTTTGGCTGGAATGGCCTGGTATCAATTCCGGTGTATCTGGCCAACTTCTTAATGGCCTCACTCATAGGTACGTGCTCGAAGTGCATTACCGCATCGAAGATATCCCCGCCCTTATTGCACCCGTAACAGTGCCAGCGGATCTCCTTAAGATAAATGACGCCGGATGCGTCTCGGTCATGCCCGTCTCCGTGGACCGTGCATTTAAATTTCCAGATGTTGTGATGAGTTTCAATTTGGCAGTACCATGAGATCGCATCTATCAAGCCTTGTTCACCGGTCTTTTCCTTGATTGCTTCAATGATTGATTTGCCGAGAATCACATTCGATAGCTGCATCGTCTCGCGCCGATTAATCTCCTTTAGGATGCTTTCAATAGAAGCCCTCAAGTAAAAAAGAGAATCGTCTATGTACTCTTCCTGCGTGCATCCGGTTGGCGTTTCAGCCTCCAGGATAAAGGGGCAGGCTGCTATGTCCTCGTACTGGCCGCGCATATTGTCCGCCTCACATACCAGGTCCGGAGTGCGCCAGCCCCGGTAATTGCGTGACTGGGCAAGATGTTCTATTACCGTTGTGTCTGCGTAAGTCATCAGGCGCTTACCCTGGCCTCGTCCATCATTTTTTGAAGGGCTGCGCGGGGAACTCTGATACACCGTTCGCTGAATCTGATCACGGGGAGCCTACCTTCAGATACAAGGGCGTATGCCTGATTCCGGCTAACGTGAATCAACTTCGCGGCCTCGGCCACCGTCAGGCATAAATCTTGCCCGGTTTCTGTCATTACTCCACCTCCCGGAACAGTTCTTTTTCAGTAGTCTTCAAAGCCTTTGCGAGGGCCTTTTTCACTTTAGGCCACGGGAGTAGCTTCCCCCCTTCTATAGCGCTAAGATTTTGCGAGGCCATCCGCGCCCGCCGGGCCAACTCAACTTGAGATAATCCAGCTTTTTCCCTCATTTCCTTTAATTTATTGGGAGCCATTAATACCTCCTTGAAATAAATTCTTAGTTCATGTATATTCATATTAAATATGAAATAATACACGCCTACAAGGAATTTATTCTAGCTATCACGGAGAAATAAATGCAGAAAATACCGAAAAGAGGGCGGCCAGGCTATCCTTCTTGGATTCATGCGTTAATTAAAAATCAGGCACGGGCCCCGCAAAACAGAAATCTCGTAGCGACAGCCCTCGTTCCACTGATTAAAAAATTGATAAAGGAACAAGGCGAACTTTGCCCTGAGGATGGAACGCTCGAAAAATTGATAAATGCCGCTAGGGCAGAACCTGACCCACTTGACAACCCCTGGTCTATTGCTGCCTCTCTGGAAAATGGTTTGGATCCCAAACAAACCGGGGAATTGTTCGAGATTTGGCGTTTTTCTCTGGCACTGGACCGTCCCTTAACTGTGAGGCAGGCAAGATGGGTTACATATTTGAGATATTTACCTAAGTTTCCCGTTTATTCTTTCGCGCCTGATAATAGCCCAAAGGGTCAATACTCGGCTAAAGTTTCTAAAAATCTTGAAATGCTCCGGAATTCATGGTATTACAGTCTTCTTGAAATTTGCTCAGAAAATGCCAAAGAGGAGCATTTTAACTCTAACAATGCTGATTCTCAATTCTTTCCTCCCTGGGAACATAACACCGCATTAAGACTGGACAAAGTTTATAAGGTCGCACTTGAGCCGGAGGTATTAGAGAAAATACAAAAGGCCGGAGGTTCGCTGATAGCGCCTCCAAACAGTGTTCATTCCGTTGAACAAGCCGTATGGCAGCACGTCCGGGCTGAACCGCCCCGGCATCTGGAGATGATGGGTGGTGATGACCTTCCGGACGAGGTGCTGCTGGAAGATTCTGACTTGGTAGCAGCGTATTGGCTGGCCTACTTGAGCAAAGGCCCACTATGGAACAATCTGCCGCGAGGTGAAAGAATTACACGATATTTTGAAAAGGTACGGCAAAGTAGGGAGGACGGGGGGTTCATGCCGGACTCGGGCGGCTTCCTTGACGATTCTATGTATTCCCGGCAGTTGAGAATAAGAAGTAAGACTATTCAATGGGTTAAAACAGATAATATACGGCGTCTCCTACTCGAACCTCCTTTGACTGGTTCTTTCATCGAGGAGTGGGAAATACAGTCCAAAGCCAACTTGCCTCAAATCCCTTTTAATGCAACTTTACTAAAAACAGTTGGCTATGAAGTCACGGAAGAGCAAATGGCGACCTGGCGGAAATTGCACGCCGCCGAACTGTTGAGCGCCCATCCCGGCTTTAATAGCGAGACACAGGTAAGATTTATCTGTGATGATGAGGACGGGGATGATATCAAAGCCCTCAAAGAGGCAGACCAAAAAGTAAAGAGTGAATTGGAGAATAAGCGAAAAGAACGTACACAAGAGTTTCTTGACCTAGTCCAAAGTCAAGGCGGGCCGCCTGATACTTATGCGTCAGGGACAATCAAAGATTTTTGGACAACTATTAGAGACGAATGGGTTAAACGGCATCCCAGGCATAAAAAAAGCAGTTCTTATGGTCCTACAGAATGGCGAGAAGTTAAAGCACAATATGAAAAGCTTACCAGTACGCCGAATGGAGGTCAGTCATGAGAGGCCATCTAGTAAAGCGGTATAAGAATAGCTGGACGGTGGTTCTGGACCTTGGCAGGGACGCGAACGGCAAGCGTAAACAGCGTTGGATATCGGTAAAGGGGACCAAGCCGGAAGCGGAAAAGGTTTTGACCGATGCCCTGCACCAGAAGGACACCGGCTCACTCATAAACCCCAGCAAGGTCACTTTTGGCGAATTCCTTGAGCATTGGCTGAAAGAATACGCTTTACCCAACCTGGCCCCGCGTACCTACGAGGGATACGCCTCAATCATTAACGAGCATTTAATCCCCAAGATGGGAGTAATCCCTTTATCAAAGTTAAAGCCGGAACATGTCAGGCGCTACTATGCGGAAACCCTCGAAAACGGGCGCTGCAACGGCTCTGGCGGGCTAAGTGCCCAATCCGTCCGCCATCATCACATGGCCATCCACAAGGCCCTAGAGACGGCCTGCAAATGGGGGCTGGTATTCAGGAACGTAGCAGATAACGTAGACCCGCCCCATGCTGAAAAGCCCCAGATGGTCGTCTGGAACGAGGACGAAGTAAAGCAGTTCCTTGAGGCCGCCCGGGAGACTCGGTATTATGCCCTTTATGTCTTGGCCCTCTACACCGGCGCGCGCCGGAGTGAACTCCTAGCCCTCAGATGGGAAGACGTAGACCTGATCTACTGCCAGGTCTCAATTAACCGGACTGTTCACCAACTCAGGGATGGTAGCTATATCTACCGGCAGCCCAAGACAGCCAAGAGCCGCCGAACTATCGCGCTGCCGCCGTCTGCCGCCCTGGTTATGACCCAATACAGGGAAGCGCGTGATACAGAAGCCGAAAAGGTCGGTAGGAAGATCCCCGAAGATGAGCTGGTATTCGGGGACGGTAACGGGAAGCCGATCAGACCAAACACCGTAACGCGAGCCTGGCCCTTACTGGCCGTTAAAGCCGGAGTGAAACCGATCCGTTTCCACGACGCCCGACATACCCACGCCTCGTTGATGTTAAAGCAAGGAGCACACCCTAAGATAGTGCAAGAGCGTTTAGGTCATGCTACAATATCAGTGACCTTGGATACTTACTCGCATATCGCTCCGGGAATGCAAGAAGCCGCGGCCCGGAAGTTCGATGATCTGGATTTAATACCCGAGGCTAAAAATGGGCTGGAAAATAAAGTTGGTTAGCTATCCGTTAGCTATTTTGTATTTTCCCGAACTTTGCCAGCCCGCCAAGGTTATAGTTAGCTTCAGTTTCTAACATGGAGGGGTGTCCGAGCGGCTTATGGTGACGGTCTTGAAAACCGTTGTACTTCTTATGGAGTACCGTGGGTTCGAATCCCACCCCCTCCGCCATCCCCACACTAAACGTTATGAAACGCTTTTCCGCTGACCCGCAATCGCTGACTGAAATCCCCGGCGTTGGCAGGTCTATCGCCAGGGACCTCCATGACATCGGCATACTTTCGGTGGCCGACCTCAAAGGCAAAAATGCGGAATTGCTATATGAGCTTTCCAATCAACACGCCTGTGTAAAACAGGACCGGTGCTTGCTATACGTTTTCCGTACGGCGGTCTACTTTGCGGACGGCGGCCGGGACGCCGAGAAGCTGAAATGGTGGAACTGGAAAGACGGTAAATAGTCCCCTTCGCTTCCAAATAAAAACACCGGAACAACGGCCGGATTCATTTTTCCCATTTTAAATCCAGCGTGTCCCGGCGTTTTATCAAACAACGGGTTGCCCCGTGTTATTTGGCTACCGGTTGTGAGAACTGGTAAACGCGGCTGAACCACTCGCCCACCGCCCCCCAGTTCACAATGTTCCAGAACGCCTCAACATATTTGGCGCGCTCGTTCTTGTAGTCAAGATAATAGGCGTGTTCCCACACATCAATGACCATAAGTACGGGATATGCCGGCGGGAAGTTTACATTGTGCTTTTCCACCTGCATGATCGCCAGCCGGTCCACGCCGTCGCAATAGGTAAGCACCGCCCAGCCGCTCCCCTCGGCACTGACCGCCGCCTGGGTGAATTCTTTCTTGAAGCGGTCCAGCCCGCCAAAATCCCTATCGATAGCCTTGGCCAGGTCGCCTTCCGGTTTGCCGCCGCCACCCTTCCCCGCCGGCGCCAGGTTCCACCAGTAAGTGGAATGCAATTCATGGCCGCCCAGGTTAAAAGAAAGTTCCTTTAACGTGGCTTTAATATCCACATCGGCGTTATCTTTGCGGGCTTTCTCCAGCTTTTCCAGGCCGGCGTTAGCGCCGTTGATATACGCCTGATGGTGCTTGTCATGGTGCAGTTTTAACTGGGCTTCAGAGATATACGGTTCCAGAGCATTATATTCATATGGCAGACCGGGTAGTTCATATTTTTTGTCCATATTTCCTCCTGATGCCGTCTGGTTGAATTCTATAGCAAGTTACCGGTTATCGCAAATTGGTATTACTACCTAATTTGGCATAATAATCGGACAAAATCGCCTGAAGCAATTATTTCATAAAGGGAGGAGGTTGGACTGTGGGATAACCAGCTTTTAACCGTAATGCAGCGCGTCGATGGGATTCAAACTGGCTGCGCGCATCGCCGGGTAGATGCCTGAAACCAGCCCGATGACGACCGATACGGTGAGGGCGAGCAGCACGATCATGGGCGAAACCACGGCGTTGATTATAGTTCCCCCAAAATTGATTTGTGATATGCCGAACGCGATAAGCGAACCCCCCAGCACCCCGATGATGCCGCCTGTTACGCTCAGGGTGGCCGCCTCAAACAAAAATTGCATCAAAATATCACGCCTCTTCGCGCCCACGGCCTTCCTGATGCCGATTTCACGGGTACGCTCCGTGACCGATACCAGCATGATGTTCATAATGCCGATGCCGCCGACAAGCAATGAAATGCTCGCGATGGACCCAAGGAAGATGGTAAAAACGCCGGTAATCTGGTTGAAAATCCCCAGCAATTGTTCCTGGCTGACGACCGCGAAGTCATCCCCCTCTCTGGCGGTTAAATGATGTTCTTTGCGCAATAACTCCGTGACCTGCGTTTGGACCGGGTCAATGAAAGACCGGTCAGTTAACTTGATGGCGATGGCTGCCACGGCCTCTTCGCCGGAGGCCGTCTTGGAGGAGTAAAGGCGGGTCTGAAAGGCCGTTATCGGCATCATGGCGATGTCGTCATTGCTAAGCCCGAACAACGAACCGCCTTTGGGCGCCAGCACTCCAATTACCGTAAAGTGCCGGTCTTTTATTTTAATCACCTGCCCGATGGGGTCAGCGTTGCCGAACAGGGTCCCGGCCGGTTTGCTGCCCAGTACGATCACCGAACTGCGGCTGTTGACGTCTTTATCCTGGATAAACTGGCCGGTGGCCATTTTGAAGTTGGAAATCTCCAGGTACAGCGGCGTCGTCCCCTCGAGCACCACGGTGGCTTCCTCGTTGCCGGAAGTCACTTTCACGAAGTTTTCATTTGTCGGAGCCACCCCTAACACACCCGGGATTTTGGCGATGGCTTCCGCATCGGCCAGCGTCAGAGACGGCACGGTAAAACCGGGTGCGGTGCCGGCGAAACCGGGGGCGTCCGGGTTGCGGGGCTGCACGAACAATACGTTAGAACCCAGTTCTGAAATCTGGGAGGTTATCAAATTCTGGGCGCCCTGCCCCACCGCCATAAGAGTAATGACCGAGCCGACACCAATAATTACGCCCAGCATCGTCAGGCTGGATCGCAGCTTGTTAGCGAAAAGGGACATGAAAGCGGTTTTGACCGAATCCAGGATTTTCATCGGTTAGTCAGTTGATCCTCAACAATTTTACCGTCCCGCACGCGGACGATGCGTTTGCACCGGTGGGCCAGCTCCATTTCGTGTGTCACCATGACGATGGTGATACCCTCCCTGTTGAGCTGGTCGAACAGATTCATAATTTCGCCGGTCGCCACACTATCGAGGTTGCCGGTTGGTTCATCCGCCAGAATCAGTTTAGGTTGATTTATCAACGCCCTGGCAATAGCCACTCTTTGCTGTTCGCCGCCGGAAAGTTCTGTGGGTTTATGGTTAGCCCGTTCGGCCAGCCCCACCCGCCGCAGCGATTCCATGGCCCTTTCCCGCTTCTGGCGCACCCCGCTGTACATCAGCGGCAGTTCCACGTTGTTGACTGCGGTAGCCCGCCGCAGCAGACTGTAGTCCTGGAAAACGAATCCCAGCTTCTTACTGCGGACAACAGCCAGTTCGTTGTCATTTAATTGGCCCACTTCAACCCCGCCCAGCAAATACTGCCCCGAGGTGGGCCGGTCCAAACAGCCGATGATATTCATTAGCGTTGACTTGCCGGAGCCTGACGCCCCGATGATGGCCACCATCTCGCCTTCGTCCACGTCCAGGCTCACCCCGCGCAAAGCCATAATTTCCACTTTGCCCATGGTATAAACCTTTGTTACGTTCCGCAGACTTATCATCCTGGGGCCGGTTACTTTCAAATTTGGTTCTATTTTAGATTCGGCCATATTTCTCAGGTTGCTCAAATCAGTCAACCCACATATTTTAACACGAAAGACGGAAACCGGTATCGATCTGTATAAAAGGTTTTCTTCTTAGATTTATACCTTGCAAAGCGGTTTTTGCACCAAAACCGCTTTTTGAAAAGGGGCGACATCTCGCGAAGGGCAGGATATCCTCCGACATTTGGTCACCATACTACCAAACCATTTAGCATAAAATTGAATTCTTGGTGGACTATCACTCAGCATTGTGATAGCGAATGTAATCCGGGAGGTAATGAACAAAGGACGATTAAGTTAAAGCGCAATATGCTCTAAGGGAAGTTTGCCTGGACAATCATGAGGATATTATTTGATGGCTGTTTCGAGGCTGAAGCCAATTTTGTATGGGTCTATTCGTAGATTTTCAGGCTCAGTGGTGCCGCACCTGGCAATACTGCGGCACCACATGACCCTTCAAATCCCAATAATTATTTGCCTGAAACCCTGATAGACGGTTCTTTGTTCGCCCTATAGGGAATCAAACGTGTTTGAACCTACAACCGCCTTGATCGTATCAAGAAAGTCGCTGGTCGCTGTAGATTACCTCGATGGGGAATATTTCTTCAAGGGGCTGCTTCTTGTCGGTGAGGCCTTGCTGAACCGAGAAGGTTTGGGCCATATCGAAGGCAGCAGCATTGGCTTTGACGCCATAAGGAAACGGGTCTAGGCCAAAAATAGCATCAATATCATTGATGTATTGCTCGCCAAAGACCATTAGACTTGGTGGTACTTTCCTCAGACGATCCATGGCTATTTTCTTCGACTCTTCGAAGGCCTCCATCAGGCTCATTGCAGCCCAGGGATAATCGTTAAGTATGCTTTCACGCACGACCGTGGTGTGATGGGGTGAATATACCCCTGTCTTCTTGAAGAAGCGAATAGCTTCCTCACGCGGGTTTGGAAACAGGTACATCAACTGCGAACTCGCTGACATGTCAGCGCCAACGCGGTCTATCCCCGGGATTCCGGACGGCCCACTACGATAGACCCAGGCGTCCAGCTCACCTTTTGCCATCATGGAACTGAGGTTTGTCTGGGCATAATTTAGGTTAACTGATGGAGGCAAATTGAGCCCCGCCTCAGCCGATGCCCCGCTATGGCTTAAATTTTTGCCACGCCCCTGGTACCAGATCATATCCTCGGGTTTCACACCAAACTCCATCTGCAGAACCCCACGTGTCCACAGCCCTATAGATTGTTGGTAATCCTTTATGCCGATACGTTTCCCCTTTAAATCCTCCGGGTGACCCTGCCTTATTCCGGATTCACGTCGAATCTGTATCATGGCGTAGGAGAAAATGCGGTTGTGAAAGACCGGTAACATTCGGTAAGGCCAACCCACCGATCTTTGCCGAAGATGGGAGGACATCGACATCTCGGAAAGATCGTACCGGTTGAACTTCAACTGGTCGTAAAACACACGAGGTACTCCCCCGGGCATCCCCATGTACTCCAGCGTGATGCCGTCAGGCTTTACCTCTCCGCTTATGAGAGGCAACACCCGGTCATAGGGAGTCATCGCGAAAGTAAGTTTTAAGTCAGCCATTTGTAGCGCTCCTTGGTCATTTACTTTTTCAGAATTTATTTTTACAACAATGCCCGATTGCACCCCTACTGGGGGTACCTTCGCCAGGGGTGACGTCCCTTCCAAAACGACACCCGCTACCTAAGTGGCGGGCGTCGTTCAAAGACTCAAAAATATTTTACTTACCAGCAGTTGGTGAGGGTGAGGGCTGGGGAGGGGCCGGCACATTCGCCGATACCCAGTTAGGCCAGCCATCGCTTTTGGCCGGGTCATATAGACCAAAAGGAATAGTCGCCAGGGTATTATAATCTGCATCCTTGACGTCTATTTGGTAAAGGCCTGACCCAATCATTTTCTTACTTACAAAAGTGCCTACATCCACGACAGCCGCGAAAGCGCCAACTTCATTGGTCGTCACAGTAGCCGAGACGAGGCCCTTTGGGTCAATCGGCTGGGTGAACCAGCTGAGATCAGTGGTACTTCCACCAGGAATTTCCATCACGAGATTGAGCGTAGTCTTCGGTTGAAAACCCGATCCCACCAGTGTCAATAACGTTGACTTCGCATCAGCTTTGGAAATTGGGTTTAGCAGTGTTACATGGGGTCCGGGGGTCGGTACCGCGGCTCCAATGGCAGCATTTACTCCAAGCACCAAACAGGAGACGGCCACCAAAACAAATAAGATAATAGACTTTCTTTTCATTTTTCCACTCCTCTTTGTATTTTTAAAAACCAATAAACCGGCTTATTATTCACAAAAACGGCAGCTATTTGAGTTTTTCCTCTTTGTAAGCCGCGCCTGTCTCTTTCCTCAACTGGCTAAAGAAGTCGAGGATTAAATCTGAGGCATTATTTCACCAAAGAAAATTCCTTTCCACATCTGAGCTTGCATCACCAGGTCAAACATTGCCCACATTAAAACTGCGGTCCCCACTCCCATCAGGATTGTTTTTAACCAGCTGGATTTAGCGTGTACCCTGATATACAGAGCCGGGATAAGAAAATTTGCCGGGTTGAATCCCACAAAAAATACTATTGTGATATAACTCGCCATCCAACCCATGGCAGCCATTATGCGCCCCGCCTTTTGCTTATCGGTTAACTCAACTTCCTCAGCCCCACTATTCCCATCAGCCCCCTTCCTCAGTTTGGCGCTAAAGTCAGCAACATCAAACGGTTTCATCAATTTTGGCCATTTTTCGGAAGCAAGGATGATAGCACCTGCTAAACTGGTTGGGATACCGATTATCAGAGGAAATAATTGTGGCTTTGCCGGATAAGAAATAGCCATTATCACGAAGGACACAGGAATAGCAAGCATGAGTAAACTGAACCAAAAGGACGTCCTCTTAAACACACTCATGTTATACCCCCATTTCCTTCATTTTATTTGATTTCCTTTTGGCCCGAATGACGTTTTGAATGATGGGGAATAATATTAATGAGACTACAAATATGCATTCAACTAAAGCAATGGGCCGGGTGAAGAAGGGGGCATAGCTTCCGCGAGCAATCGATTGGGTCAAGTGGAAATAGTTTTCCGTACCCGCACCCAATATAAAGCCCAGAGTGAAAGCGATTATCGGGTAACCAAACGTTTTTAACCCAAAACCGAAAAGACCCGCGATAAACATAAGAACCATGTCGTAGAAGTTGCCGTTAATAGCAAAGGCAGCTCCAAGACAGAGGACGATAACCACGGGAACCACATAATAATTACTGATCGTGGCAATCTTGGCCATAAAAGATGCTGAGAACAATCCCAGAACACAGGTTACTACTACCGATAATCCGAGCCCCAGGATCAATGCCCAAACGAGATTAAGATGATCTCTAACCAGGAGGGGGCCGGGCACAATACCATGAATCATCAAAGCTCCGAGTAGTAGAGCCATGACAGTGCTGCCCGGAATACCAAAAGCTACCGTAGGTAAAAGTGCAGCGCCTTTTTCAGCAGCTTTTCCGACGTTGGGCGCAATAACACCTTCCACGTCTCCCTCGCCAAACGTTTCGGGATGTTTGGAAGCCTGAATCGTCGTACCATAGCAGATAAAAGCCGCCGCCGTACCGCCAACCCCTGGCAGTATGCCAATCAAAGTCCCGATTATTGCGCTCCGGATGAACGTAGCCGGGAACCTGAAAACATCAGCCGCCCCCCGGAGAACTCCGGTCATCTTACCACTTACTGCTTTTAAATTTTGCCCTTGCCCTTCCATTTGTAACAGGTACATGCCTGACAGGGCAAACATACCTGTTACTATGGGAACCAATTCAAAACCGTCGTAAAGAAAATAACTATTTCCGGCAAACCGAGTCATTGAGAATATGGGACTAAACCCAATCAGGGAGACAAGCAGCCCGATACCGCCGGCAAAAAGGCCCTTTAACATATTGGTGCGAACAGCAAACCCCACGGAGATTACCGCGGCTACCATTAACCAAAAAAATTCGGGTGCAGAAAATAAAAGGAGAACGGCCCGAACAAAGGGTATGCAAACGATCAAAATAAATATCCCCACTATGGTCCCGACAATGGTAGCCATCGCCGTTGCTCCTAAGGCCCGCCCGGCTTCACCTTTCCTGGCCATCGGGTACCCGTCAAAACAAATCGGGGCATCAGGCGGATCTCCAGGCACGTTAAGCAATATTGATGGAACCGCCCCGGCATAAGCCGCCGCGCCGGTAATGGCTACAAGGAAGTACAACGCCATCGTAGTATCCCAGCTAAATGTAATAGGCAACATCACGGCTATGGCGGTTACCGGGGATATCCCCGGTAACGCTCCTACTACAACCCCGATCAAGGTGCCGGCAGCGATCCCTAAAAACACATTTAAATTCAGCAAACTTGATGAGGCTGACGCCAGGGCCTGAGTCTGTGTCGATGAACTCGCCACAGTCACGACTAAGGTTACCACCCCAACAAATATCCAGATCCAAATAAGCCTTTTGCCGAATTTTGGAATTGATGAAGGTCTCATAGACTCTCCCAGCCAAGATCGTTATAGAAAAAACAATAATTATTAATGGATAAAGTCTTTAAGAGCATCATGGTATTTCACGTACAATTTTTGCATTCCGTCAATTATTTTGGATGTATCGTCCTTGCTCACAAATTCCGTCGTTAGACTGGCTTTATCACGAAACGCTAGGAATTCCGGATCCTTGAGAGTTTTCTCGATAATACCTGCCCAATAGGCCTGTATTTCGGGAGGGGTGCCGGGAGGAACTATTACGGTCCGTGCGTTGTATTGCCCCCCAAGTTCAGCCCCGCCAACTTCAGGCGCTATGGCGAATTGTATTTTGTTCTTTTCGAACACTGAGGTCATCGCCGTTCCCCTTTTATCAACCAGAGCTACCAGAGGTCTAAGTTCGCCGCTCAGCACGTAACCGAGTGAGGCAGTCTCAGTTGAAATCATGT
>JANYKH010000287.1 GCA_025358235.1 Chloroflexota bacterium | reverse complement strand
CGGCAAAGGATTAGGTGATGGCGAATATTCACCCGAAGTTCCCTTACTTCAGGCATTCATTGCCAAGCGCGCGAGCAACACGATGTAAATCAGAACTCCCACTCCCATCCACACCACCGCAAGAATCTTCAGAGCCCGGGCTTTCTTCGCTTTCTCACCATCAGGGGCAGCCAGGTATCTCCCCAGGTAAAACAGAGGCACTCCAACTGCGATCAACACTTCTCCCATTAACCATATAATCAGGCTTGAAGCATCCATATTTGCCCCCTCTCTTCTCTTCGTTGACCTCATTCTAACTATTTAGAGGGGGAGGTGATATCCGTAGACGCCACTAATTTGCGCACAAAAAAGGGGAGGGGCTTTTAAACCCCTCCCCTCGCATTTCCCGGAATTGAGATTTAGATCATGTTGGGTTCGCGGTACTCGCCGAATTCCTCGCGCATGACCTGGGTAATTTCGCCCAGGGTGGCGTAGGTCTTCACAGCAGCGATCAGGGCCGGCATGATATTCTCATTGGTCTTGGCGACCTTTCTGACATTTTCAAGGGCTTTCTTGACCGCGGCATTGTCTCTGCCGGCACGCAGGGCCTTAAGGCGGGCTACCTGCTTGGCTTCCACGCCGGGATCGATCGACATTGATTCGACCGCGACCTTGGTCTTGGACTGGAACTTGTTGACGCCGACGACGACCTGTTCGCCGCTATCAACCGCCTTCTGATAATCATAGGCGGAGCGCATGATTTCTTTCTGGATATAGCCTTTCTTGATGGCTTCCAGGGCGCCGCCCATCTTGTCGATGGAGTCGAGGTACTTGTTAACGCCGGCTTCAATCTGGTCCGTCAGTGATTCGACGTAGTAAGAACCGCCCAGGGGGTCAACGGCATCCGCGACGCCGGATTCATAGGCGATGATTTGCTGGGTGCGCAGGGAAAGCTGGACAGCTTCTTCGCTGGGCAGCGCAAGGGCTTCGTCAAAAGAGTTAGCGTGAAGCGACTGGCAGGAGCCGAGGACGGCGGCCAGCACCTGGAGCGTAACGCGCATCAGGTTGTTGCGGGGCTGCTGCTCGGTAAGGGTGAAACCGTCCGTCTGGCAGTGGAAGCGGAGCATGAGGGAGCGGGGGTTCTTGGCATGGAAGCGGTCCTTCATGATCTTGGCCCACACGCGGCGGGCGGCGCGGAATTTGGCGACTTCTTCCAGCAGGTTGGTGTATGAGGCGAAGAAGAAGGAGAAGCGCGGCGCGAATGAATCGACGTCCATGCCTCTATCGATCATAGCCTGGACATACGCGATGCCGTTGGCCATGGTGAAAGCCACTTCCTGGATAGCAGTGGAACCGGCTTCCCGCATGTGGTAGCCGCTGATGCTGATGGAGTTCCACTTGGGCAGTTCCGTGGCGCAGTAGGCGCAGAGATCAGTGGCCATGCGCAGGGAGGGGCCGGGGGAGAAAATGTAGGTGTTGCGCGCGATGTATTCTTTCAGCAGGTCGTTCTGGACGGTGCCTTCCAGTTCGGAAGCCTTGGCGCCCTGTTTTTCCGCCGCGGCGATGTACATGGCGAGGATAACGGGGGCGGTGGCGTTAACAGTCATCGAGGTGCTCACGGAGGCAAGTTTAATGCCGTCCCAGAGCTGTTCCATATCCTGGAGGGAGTCAACGGCGACGCCGACGCGGCCGACTTCACCGCGGGCCAGGGGGTGGTCAGAATCATAGCCGATCTGGGTGGGGAGATGGAAAGCGACGCTGAAGCCGGTCTGGCCCTGCTCGTAAAGATATTTGTAGCGTTTGTTGGTTTCTTCAACGGTGGCGAAACCGGCGTACTGGCGCATGGTCCAGAGACGGCTGCGGTAGCCCTGGGTCATGATGTTCCGGGTGTAGGGGAAAGCTCCCGGAGCTTCAAGGGGTTTTACATCTTCGGCGGAGTAGGTCTGCTTAATGGGCAGTCCGTCGACGGTAGTCAGGAATTGGTCTTTGCGTAATTTTTCTTCTGCCATCAAATTCTCCCTGTGAAATTGAATTTAGTTGTTTATTAATTTACTTCGTTTATGAATTTACTGTTTTTGTATTTAAAGGGCGCTACATAAATAAAGGGGCTAACCGCCCCTCCCAAACAGTCATTTTACCCTAAACGGGGTGGTTTAGCCAAATCGGGCGGTGACTACCGGGGTGTAGGGAGTAAGACATATTGATTTCAGAGTGATCGATAGTTAAATTGGAGGTGTGAAAAAAGTGGCGCGGAGCCGACTCCAATTACCGAGTTCAGACTCCGCCCTTTTTTATTAAGCTGAAGGCCAGACCGTCTCTAATGCCTTATTCCAGGCTCTTCGCCAGTTTGTCCAGGGACTGGTTCCACCCCATGGTGGCGCCTTCCATCATTTCCGGTGAGATTCCCTTGTATCTCAGCGTCATTTTGGTGCCCCCCGCCGCATCCTCAAAGGTTATCCGCACTGTGGATTCCAGGGCGAAATCCCCCGTCAGACCGTAATAAGAGGCCGGGACGACGTTACCCTTCTCATCCGAGAAGCTGTCCGTGGAGACAATTTTCTCCAGCGGCACAATTTCTTTATATGTGCCGGTGCTCCAGTTGTCTTTGCCGTCCGGGCCCCTCATGGCCACGAGGTATTTGCCGCCCTCATGGAAGTCCATTTTGACGGACGGGGCGGTGTAGTCCTTCGGCCCCCACCATTTCTTAACTCTTTTTGGTTCGGTCCACGCCTTCCACACTTCATCGCGCGGCGCGTTGAAAACCCGCGTAATCACCAGTTCTTTCTGCTGTGTTTTGGTCGCCTGGTTCTCTTTCATGTCCGCCTCCGTCCCCTTTTCTTTTAATTTTAGGGGTGGGGGAGGGGAGAGGGTATCCGTATTTGGCACTAATTTTCGCCCATAAAAAAAGGGGGGCTTTTACGCCCCCCTCTGAGGTTGCATTAACTAATTCTACTTAACGGCTGTCTCAATCACCAGGGTGTCCCCTTCGTTGACCCCGGAGAGTATCTCCGTATCCGTGCTGTTGCTGATGCCGACGGTGACCACTTTTTCGGTTACCACGTCGCCCACCATTTGCTTCACCACAGATTGTCCGGCCTTGTTGCGGCCTACTGCCCGGCTCGGTACTGTTAGCGTCCCGTTATGCGTGGCGATGATGATGTCCGCGGTGGCGCTCATGCCGGATTTCAGGGCTGACCCCGCCGGGACGTCAAAGCCGATCTTCACCTGGTACTGGACGACTCCGCTTTCCACGGTCGGAAGGGGAGAGACGAACATTACCTTGCCCACCGGTTTCAGGTTGGGCAGCGCATCGAGGGTGATGTCCGCCGTTTGGCCAACCATGACTCCGGTGATGTCCATTTCATCAACCTTGATCGTGAATTCCATGTGGGTGGGGTCGATGATCTGGAAAATCGTCTGGGTATAAGTAGCCGGGGTAAGAGTATCTCCCACCTTCACATCTACTTCCGCGATGATGCCGTCATAAGGCGCTGTGATGGTGGCTTTGGCCAGGGTGTCCTTAGCGGTAGCCAGATCATGGTTGGATTTATCGACATTGGCCTGGCTCTTGGCCAGCAGACCCTGTGAATTGCTGACGCTGGCTTTGGCCTTATCCACATTGGAATTGGCGACTTCTACCCCGAGTTTGGCCTTAGCCGCCAGCGCCTGGGCGGTCTTAACCCCAAGCTGGGCAACGTTAACCGTACTCGCGGCCGTCTCGACGGCAACTTTAGCCTTATCCATAGTTAGTTGGGCGTCCCGCAAAGTAAAGTAGCTGGATGGGTTAAGCTGCCCTGAGGCAAATACATCCACGCCCTGTCCCCGCGTCAACCGCCCCTGGGCCGAAGCCAGGTTATCTACGGCCTTTTTCAGGCTTGTAGTGGCCAGGTTGATTTGCTCAGGCGTGGTGCCGGTTTTGAGGTTGTCCAGCGCCTCGTTTACTTGCCGCTGGGCTTCATTGATATCTGTAACTGCCTGGGGAATATCCAGTGAGAAGGTGGTATAGGTGAAAGGATAGGTGATTCTCAATACGGCATCCTTGGCCTGTTCCAGTGTTGACTGAGCCACGAGCACGCCGTTTTGGGCCTGGAGAACGTTGGCTTCCGCGGTCTTGACGCCGGCGTCCGACTGGTCAAGGTCTGCCGCGGCTATCTTTACCGCTGCCTCCGCGTTCTTAACGTCCGCCTGAGCGCTCAGGAGGCCCGCCTGGGCCTGCTGCCGGTCGGCCTCAGCCAGTTTTACCGCCAGGTCTGCATTCTGCACCACACGTTCCAGCGTGGAGGTTTCCAGTTTGGCCAGGACCTGCCCTTTGGTGGCCTTATCGCCTTCCTTGACGTTCAGCAGTTCGATCTTGCCGTCTACGCCGAAAGTGAGTTTCCGCTGGTTCGGTAGCGAGAGGGAACCATCCGCGCTGACCGTCTGGATAACATTGCCCCGCCCCACCGTGATTTTCTCCTGCTGAGTGGTGGCTTTGCCGGCGGAGCATGCTGCGGCGCCGGTAACAGTAACTATGGCCAGCCCGGCCAGAATTAGATAGCGTAAGTTTAATTTCATGGTTAGCTCCTTGTTCGGAATGGGTGACCTTTTCAGTCAACCAACTTGATCAGATTGTACCATGCCTGCAGACACCGGTGAAAATGGAAATACATACGGAATAAGGCTGTACTTTTGGCCAGGTTGATGGCTGGCCCAGGACTCACGGTTGCTTGAACGACGGCGATATTCAAGAGCGATCATTTCAACAAAAAAGGCCGGAGGAGGGTTTCCCCCCACCCGGCCTTTCCTGATTTCTAAAAGAGTATTAGCCTTCCTGCGGCATGTCTTCCACATCCTCGCGGATGTGTTCTTCGGAAGTCTCTTCCATATCGTCCTTATCTTCCGGCTTCTCTAATTCAGCCGTGGGAAGGTCAGGAGCGGGTATCACTTCCATTTCTGCCGGCACGAGCAGCGGTTCCACCTTGGGGGTTTCCAGCTTTTCCTGCTCAACAGGCATGTAGCGCGCGGGAATGAGCTTGCCGATGATGACGTTCTCTTTCAGGCCGACCAGTTTGTCCACTCTGCCGTAAATGGCGGCTTCGGTCAGGACTCTCGTGGTTTCCTGGAACGAGGCGGAAGCCAGCCAGCTGTCCGTGCTCAGTGACGCTCTGGTGATGCCCAGCAGGATCGTGTGGGCCGTCGCCGGTTCGCCGCCCTCTGCCAGTACCTTGGCGTTCACTTCTTCGTAGCGGGCTCGCTCAACCAGTTCATCCGGTACAAATTCGGTATCGCCCGCGGAGTCGATTCTGACTCTCGTCAGCATCTGGCGGGAAATAACCTCGATATGCTTATCGTTGATGTTTACGCCCTGTGACCGGTACACTTTCTGTACCTCGTCCACCATGTAGCGCTGCACTGCTTCCTTGCCCTGGATGCGCAGGATGTCATGCGGGTTCACGGAGCCGTCAGTTAACTGCTGGCCGGCCTTCACTTCATCGTTGTTCTGCACCCAGATACCGGCGCTGCTGGGGATAAAGTAAGCGCGCTCTTCTTTCTGTTCGTAGCTCAGCATTATCTTGCCGTGCTTGATGCTGACATCACCGGCGCCGCGCGCCAGGATGGTGTACTCTTCGCCCTGTAAGGCGGTATCCGGCATTTCTTTGCCGGCCGGCATCTTGCTGGCCAGTACGGTGCCGATGTCTACCCACTGCCCGTTGTTCACGGTCAGGTGCCAGCCTTCAGGCAGGCCGTACTCGTCGCGGTAGGTCTCGGTATGGGTTATCTTGATGCGGCGGCCGGTCTCATCCTGGAGGACCTCGGCCACGCCGTCAATTTCAGAAATGATTGCCTGTCCCTTCGGGGTACGGGCTTCGAAAAGTTCTTCGACTCTGGGTAGACCGGACGTGATGTCCAGGCCGACCACACCGCCGGTATGGAAGGTTCTCAGTGTAAGCTGAGTACCGGGTTCGCCGATGCTTTGCGCGGCGATGATGCCCACGGCGATATTGTTGTCCACCAGCTTGCCGCTGGCCAGGTTGCGCCCGTAGCACATGCGGCAGCAGCCGCGTTTCGCCTGGCAGGTTAACGGCGATCTTACCTGTACGGTCTTGATGCCGGCTGCCACAATCTGGGCGATTCTCGGCTCGTTGATTTCTTCATTCCGGTCTACAATCAGTTCGCCGGTCTTGGGATCAACAACCGGGGTAGCCGCCATTCTGCCGATGATGCGCTCGCTCAGTGAGGGCAGCACGCCTTTTTCTTTCGGCTCGAAGGCCCAAAGTCCATCGGTCGTTTCGCAATCGTCTTCAAAGGTAATGACGTCCTGCGCCACGTCGATAAGACGGCGGGTCAGGTAACCGGAGTCAGACGTTCTGAGAGCGGTATCCGCAAGACCTTTTCTGGCGCCATGGGTGGAGATAAAGTATTCCAGTACAGAGTGGCCTTCCCGCAGGGATGACTTGATCGGGAAGTCGATAATCTTACCGGAAGGATCGGTCATCAGACCGCGCATACCGGCCATCTGGCGTATCTGGGAAATGTTACCCTTTGCGCCGGAGTTGGCCATCATGTAGATGCCGCCGAAGCGGTCAAGCGTATCGGAAATCGTATGGGTGATGTTGTCCGTAGCTTCCATCCATACGCCGACGATGCCGTTATAGCGCTCATCATCGGTGATAAGACCGTCCTGGTATTGTGTCTCGATGACGACGATTTTCTCATCGGCTTCATCCAGAATCTTCTTTTTGCCCGGGGGCACCTGGATATCATTCATACCGATGGTGCATCCGGACTTAGTGGCATATTTGAAGCCGAGTGATTTGATAGTATCCAGAATCACCGCGGTTTCTTCATTCTTCAGCAGTTTGCAGCACTTGCCTGCAATGCCTTTCAGGGTGGCTTTGTCTACCAGCTTGTTGTAGTAGCCGATTTCTTCCGGGAGCGCGTCATTGAAAATGATGCGGCCCGCAGTAGTCTTAAGGATTACGCCGTCCGTGACATGGTCCTTGACCAGGATTTCAGCGCCAAGGCCGACCACGCCAAGTTCGTAAGCCAGTTTAACGTCCTTGAAGTCCTGGAACGTTTTGCCTTCGCCCTGGGCTCCGGGACGAATCTGGGTCAGGTAGTAGCAGCCGAGCACCATGTCCAGTGTGGGGGTGACGGTCGGTTCGCCGCTGCTGGGCAGTAACATGTTACGGCTGCTGAGCATCAAATCTCTGGCCTCGCGCACTGCGGCGCGGGAGAGCGGAAGATGCACGGCCATCTGATCGCCGTCAAAGTCAGCGTTAAACGAGGAGCACACCAGCGGGTGAAGCTGGATGGCGCTGCCATCGATAAGTACGGGTTCAAATGCCTGAATTGACAGGCGGTGGAGGGTAGGAGCGCGGTTCAGCAGTACCGGCCTTTCGGTGACGACGTCTTGCAGGATATCGTAAACCTCGGGACGGGTCCGCTCCACGAGGCGGCGGGCGCTCTTGATGTTGGGGGCCAGACCCTGTTCTACCAGCCTGCGCATGACGAAGGGCTTGAACAGTTCCAGCGCCAGACGCCGGGGCAGACCGCACTGGTGCAGTTTTAATTCAGGACCGCAGACAATTACGGAGCGGCCGCTATAGTCCACGCGCTTGCCGAGCAGGTTCTGACGGAACCGGCCCTGTTTGCCGCGTAGCATATCTGAAAGTGATTTAAGTTTATGGTTGCCGCTGACGGAAATTGCGCGTCCGCGCCGGCCGTTGTCAATTAATGAGTCGACGGCTTCCTGCAGCATGCGTTTTTCGTTGCGTACGCTGATCTCAGGCGCGCCTATATCGATAAGGTGGCGCAGGCGGTTATTGCGGTTGATCACGCGGCGGTAAAGGTCATTAAGATCGCTGGTGGCAAAGCGGCCGCCGTCAAGCTGCACCATAGGGCGCAGATCGGGGGGTAGCACGGGCAGTACCGTCAGGATCATCCATTCTGGTTTGTTGCCGCTGTTGCGGAACGCTTCGACGACGCGCAGCTGCTTGCTGGCCTTCTTGCGGCGCTGGCCGGAAGAGGTCTGGATCTCAAGCAGGAGGTCGTTGCGTACCTTGTCCAGGGTGATGGTTTTCATAATGGTCAGGATAGCTTCAGCGCCCATCCCGGCCTCAAACACGTTAGGATACCGGGTTTTCAGGTCATGATACTGGCTTTCGGTCAGTAGCGTCTTGATGCCGATGGCATTCAGCCGCTCAACTTCAGCGCTGTTGGTATCTTCGGTTTTTTCCGCGGCCTTCACGGCTTCGCGGCGCATTTTGTTAACTTCTTCAACCGAACCCTCAGCCTGTTCGACTTCGGCAACAGCAGCTTCGGTCTTGGCTTCGGCATCGGCCTGCCATACGACGGCTTTCTCGGAAAGAGCTTTGATTGCCTCTTGCCGGGCTTCGTCATTGACGGAGGTTACGATGTACTGTGAAAAATAGAGGACATGTTCCAGGCTGCGGGGTGAAAGGTCCAGCAGCAGGCCAAGGCGGCTGGGAGTGCCCTTGGCAAACCAGATGTGGCTTACGGGGCAAGCCAGT
>JANYKH010000215.1 GCA_025358235.1 Chloroflexota bacterium | reverse complement strand
TGCTGCCGCAGTTCCCGGTGCAGTGGCCGTTTCTGGACGAGAAGAAATGCCCCATATTCCCCACACCCGAAATGTTCAAGGGGGGCGATCTGGTCGTGGCCAAAGACGCGGTGGCCGCCCCACCCGCCCCGGTTGACGCCTTGGGCTGGGTGTAATTTGCCAATCAAACAGGTACGTTTTGCCAATCAAACAGGTACGAAACTGAGTGGTTAAAGGGGTGTAAACGGGGGTTTGAACGGCTGTAAAATGGCCTTCAAAGTGCTAGAAGTGCGCTTTCCGCGAATCTAGTACTTTGCGATTCTCAGGCTGGCCATGCTGCCCATCGTATAGGACAGATCCAAGGTCCCCAAACCCACATCTCCCGCCCATCCCAAGTTGTGCAAAACATCCCCGCCACGCGCCGCATAACTGGTGCCAAAATTCCGGACATTCACCCAGCCTTGGACGCCTGTCGCCAACGGCGCCAGCAACAGAACTTTCAGCCGGGCGAGGGCTGAATCCACCTCAGAAAAGCTCATTCTGTTTGACTGGTTGAGTGCTTCAAGACTGTTGGTCCGGGTGCTGCTGAAAACAAAGTCCCCATGGGGTTCTCCCAAAGACCCGCTGGAGGCCAGCACAGAATCAACCTTCACCGTTCCCGCAGTGCCGGGAACGACCAGGGCGCCGGTGGCCAGGAGGATCGCCTTCCATGGCTTCGCGTTATAGGGACCGGATTGCCAGGCGGCCGCATCGTTGTTTTCGCAGACCTGTATTTCCCCCTCCACGATGCGCAATCCGGCCGTGATTTCACCAAACTTTCCGACCATGTCGCTGATGCCGGTGTGCGCGTGATTGTGTCTCCACGTCGCCGGGCCAGAACCGGTCAAAACCTCGTTGTAAGGGTTCCACACCACACCGTGTTCGAACGGCGCGCCCTCGTACGATCCATCACCCGTATTTCCGTGCGGTTCGGTGTTGTTCTTTTGACACCAAAGAGCCACCGCGGCCCATTCCGCGTTGGTCATTATGTGGTAGCCAGGGCCGTTGTTTATCGGCGGGCAACCAAAGGAATACGGAGGTGTTGAGGTGACATAATCCAGCCAGTAATAGGGGGACTTCACTCTGGGCAGAGACAGCAGTTCATAACCGCCGGACACCGGGACTTTGATGCCCCTGTACTGTCCAATGAACAGCCGGGAAACTTCCCTTCCGTCGATGATAAACGCGGGGTGTGGACCGCTGCCCAAAGAGGGGTCAATATCCTCCAGATTGAACTTGGGCAGGACAAAAAAGAATGAGGGCTCTCCGGACTCTGTATAGAGCACGGTAGTCTGGCCGCCCGTGGCGGCCTCAACGGTGGCCCTCAGTCTGTCTTTCACAAAGATTGCGGTCATGGATCAGTATTTCACCACGCGGGCGCCGGTGTAGTAATGCGTGGAGCCGTTGTAGTCAAGCGCGTCCATGCCAAACAGCCCGGCGCGCACACCGGACAGGTAGCGTTCGCCGCGGCTGAAATACCGCGTTCCGTAGTTGCGGCCAAAGGCATACCCCATGTTGTCCAGCGCGCCCAGCGGACGAAGCGCAAGCGTGTCGAGAAGTGCGGGCCCGGCGGCGCCGATGTCCGCAAAATCCATCATGTTGTAGTCCAGGTCGCCCAGGCTGCCTTCAGGGCCGAGTCTGTTCGCAATGGTGTCGGCCCAGGAGAAAGCGCCAACACTTTGAGGCGGCGCGCCGGAGACGCCCGCCGCCGAGTCCAGCTTCACCGTGCCCGTGGTTCCGGGCGTTACCAGCGTGCCGTTTGTAAACCGGACGGCCTTCCATTCGGTGGCGCCATGGAAAGCGGTCTGATGGGCCGCGGCGTCGTTGTTGGGGAACACCTGAAGTTCACCCTCCACCAAACGGATGCCGGCAACCCACTCGCGCAGATTGCCCACCAGGTCCGCAATGCCGGACGGCTGGTTGTTGTGCCGCCAGGAGGCCGGTCCGGAACCCGTCAAAACAACCCCGGCGCCGTTGGCGCCGGTACCCGAACCCGGGGCGAGACCGTCAACGCGCACACCGGTCTCGTGCAGCGCGTTGTAGTTTCTGCCCTTGTCACTGTTTCCGGAAGGAAGCCAGTTGTTCTTGTAACACCAAAGGGCGATGGCGGCCCATTCGGCATTGGTCAACAGATGATAGCCGGGCCCGCATAGGAAAAGAACTCAATAGAACGCTTGAATTAACTGCAAAATTATCTGCAATATTCGGTCTTCTTTTTTCCGCCGGATTATTATTATGAAGGACTGGCTCTTCGATTCCGCCGGTTTATTCAATACCAAAGATTATATAATAACAGGGAATGAAACGTATTCTTTTACAGATATAAATGATAGAGCCGCTTCCCTTTCTCAATACCTGCAATCAAATTATAAAATAAAGAAAGGAGATATTACTGCGGTAATATCTGAGAATAACATTCAATTTATTTTGTTAATATTAGCAATATGGAAACTGGGTGCTATACCCGTTCCATTGAACATTAGACTGAATGATTCTGAAATTAATAACCTGATTGAATTCCTCAAACCATCCTTTATATACATTGATTCTGGAATTAAAAAACAAATAAATCAAACAGACAAAATAATCAGTCTTGTACATTTCCCGCCTCCCGCCAATGCAGTAACAACAATGACTGAAAACTCAGATTTTGATGAGGATATAGCTATAATCCTTTTTACCTCAGGTACTTCCGGAAACCCAAAAGGAGTAGAATTAACCTTTAATAATCTTAAAGCCAGTTTTGAAAATTGTAATTCAATATTAAATCAGAGTACCGAAGATAAATGGATTGCCTCCCTCCCATTCTTTCATATAGGAGGATTTTCAATTATTATAAGAACCCTTCTTTCCGGTTCAACCCTTATAATACCAAATAGTTTATCCACAGTGGATCTAGCTGACGAAATTAATAAGCACAAACCTACATTATTGTCTCTCGTATCTACTCAATTAAAAAGACTAGTGGATCTTGATGTTAAACCAGGTGATAACTTAAAGTATGTTTTACTTGGGGGGGGATATATTGAAAATTCTCTGGTAGATCAGGCAATTGGTAAAGGATGGTCAATTGCTAAGGTTTATGGTTCCACAGAAACATCATCTTTGGTTACTTTTATAGATTGCAAAAGAGAAAAGAATAAAATACCTTCCGGTGGTAAAG
>JANYKH010000206.1 GCA_025358235.1 Chloroflexota bacterium | reverse complement strand
CCTGGGCCTGGTACCAGCTAAGCGGGCAGGCGTTAGTCACCAGATTAGTCAGGTCGGCATCGCTGAAGACGAGGCTGGCAGGCAGGAATAATTTATTCAGGTTCTGCCGGACCAGCGGAACCATATACTGCTTGACAACGTAATCGTACATCTGCTGTGACTTAAAAGCGTCAACCATAGCAGTCTGAGTGGCGTCAAGACGGTCAGCCAATCTTATTGTAACGGTGAAATGCTCAGTTTCGCCTTTCAAATATGGAAGCGTGGCGTCAACGGCAGTATTCACCTGGGTGGAGACCCACTGGGGGGGGAAGGCTTGAATCATGATCCCGGTCATGTTCACCGATACCGGCAGAGTTATGTTGCCGGTCTGGGCGAGCATTGTCTGGAGAGCCATGTCATAGATGATGGCGGAAGTAGCCGTATTGCTGAATGTACTTTTAACCGCTGCGCCAAGGGCGTCTATCCTGTCTTTCACCGGGATTACCGTGCGAAAAGAGCGTATATCGCCGGTAATGTAGGGCACTGAGTTTCTGATTAGGGCTTCGGTCTGCGTTTGTAGCCATTCGGGAGGCAGGGTCTCGCGGGCAATCTGAAGAACAGCCGGCTTCAAGGCGGTCAGCGTCTTGTCTTTGGTGCCATCAATGGCCGCTGGCAGGACAGAGGTATGGATATAGCTATAAACATTGGCCTCACGCAGCGTCGAGGTATAAAAATCAGGTTCCATGACGGTGCTGTTAACTCGGTAGAGAAACAGGCTGAAGACGAACACCGGGATGAAAATGAGAGCCAGAATAACGGCCACTATTTTACGCAGCATCGCATAGATCTCCGCAAACCCATTTCTTTTATTCTAATGTGGGAAGTACGCGGGGTCAAACGTACCTTTGGATGGCAACGGGCTGCCTCTGACCACAGACCCGTGCTATAATCTAAGCCATGAAAAGGGAATTGATGAAGATTCTAGCGTGCCCCGTTTGCAAGGGAGACTTGGTCCTCACCGTGGAAAAAGAAGAAAAGGGCGAGATCATAACCGGCAGCCTTTATTGCGCCAAATGCCCCCATACCTATCCCATCACGGACACCATCCCTGATCTCATGCCCCCCGCCAGGCCTTAGTCCGGGCGGTAAGTCACCGCCGTAAACGGGGATTCCCAGACTTCGACGGCGTCCAACTTCAACCCGGCTTTCATTTTGCCCGCCAGACGGTTGTATATCAGTAAAGCGATATTCTCTGAAGATGGATTGTCTGTCTGAAAGGCCGGGATTTCATTGAGATAGACGTGGTCCAGCCCCTCTATAGCATCATTCAGATCTTTTTTAAAATCCGCGAAATCATACACGATGCCTATATCGTTCAGCTTTTTTCCGGAAGCCCGTGCGACGATTTTAAAACGGTGGCCATGCATGTTTTCACATTTGCCTTTATAGCCGCGCAGAGCATGGGCGGCATCGATGTGGGTTTCCACCATAATTTCAAACATTTGTATCCTCCCGGTCCGGCTGCCACCGGCGCACTTCGTGTTTATCTTTTACCTTCGCAAAAAGGCTGGATATTGTCTCAGTTGTGCCCGGATATTTGATCTCAGGGGCGATTTCTGCCAGCGGCGCGAGCACAAAAGCGCGTTCGGCCATGCGGGGGTGGGGGATAACAAGGTCCGCGGTTTTCATCATAAGCTGGTCGTAAAGCAAAATATCGATATCGATAATCCTAGGTCGATCATGTTCATGCGGGCCCATTTCTTGCTCGATGGATTTGGCTAAAGAAAGCAGCTGCTCCGGGTTGAGCGCGGTTCTGACCCGGCAGGCGAGGTTGAGGAAGCGGGGTTGAACATCCTCCGTCACCGCCTCGGTGTCGTAAATTGAAGAGACTTTTTGTATTACCAGACTTCGGCCCAAGATTTCCAGCGCGCGGTCCAGGTTCTGTTTCCTATCGCCGATGTTGGAGCCGAGGCTGAGATAAGCTATATGGGCCGCTGCCAAACCGGCCTCCCCAGTATGGCATCAGTCATGCGGGCCACCCGCGCCATTTCTTTGACGTCATGGACGCGTACCATGTGCGCACCGTTGAGGATGCCTATCGCGATAGTTGCCGCGGTGCCTTCCAGACGGTCTTCGGCAGGTAAGTCCAGCACCATCCCGATGGTCGATTTCCGGGAAGTGGCCAGCAAAATGGGTTTGCCCAGTATTGCCAACTCATTTAACCGCCGAATAATTTCCAAGTTTTGCTCAACCTTTTTGCCGAAGCCGATGCCCGGATCGATGATGATGTTGTCCCGTTTGATACCGGCTTTTAATGCGATATCGATACTGGAAGCGAGATCAAGAACAACCTCCGCCATGATATCGCCCTCGCAGGGTTTATCCCGCTGGTTGCTCATCAGAATTACCGGGACGCCGGCTTTCGCCGCTAGCCCTGCTATTTTAGGGTCTTTCTTCAACCCCCAGATGTCGTTGATCATGGAGGCTCCGGCGGCCAAAGCGGCTGATGCCACACCGGACTTGTAAGTATCGATACTGATGGGGACGGGGATTTCTCCGGACAGTTTTTCAATGAACGGGATAACCAGCCTGAGTTCATCCTGTATATCAGCGTGAGGCTGGGTGCCGGGTCGGGTGGATTCTCCCCCCACATCGATGATGTCCGCCCCCTCCGCCACCATTTGCCGGGCCTGTGCCAGAGCGGTTTCCACATTGTTCCCGATGCCGTCCCCGGAAAACGAGTCCGGGCTCATGTTCACGATGCCCATGATGTAGGTGCGCTCGCCCCATTTAAAAACGGTCCGGCCACAGGTGGTGGGCGGTGGACAATCAGGCATGCTGTTATTCCTCATGTTGAATATTCTAGCATCTCGGGGGGAGGGAAGAAATGTCGTCATCCTAACCCATGTGAGAATATGGCCCGGCCTGACCTCTTGACATCCCCGTCCCCAAGTCAGCACAATAGGAAATCTGATTTCCCGGAGGTGCCATGGGCCGTATACCCGCAATTTGGCGTGCCAGCCTCATCGTTTTTTGCAGCAGCTTCGGCGTCATGGTCATCGAGCTTATCGCCTCGCGCATTCTGGCCCCTTTTATTGGAGTCTCACTCTACACCTGGACCAGTATCATCGGCATTATTCTAGGCGGCATCGCCCTTGGCAACTACCTCGGCGGCAAACTGGCGGACCGCCATGCCTCGCCGGCGCTCCTCACTGCCATATTCCTCGCCGGAGCCTTAGCCACCATTGCTATTCTGCCCTTTATGAAAATGACCGGCTACGCCGGTTGGATCAACGACCTGCCTCTTATCCTCCGCCTGATCACCCGCATCGGCATCACTTTCTTGTTGCCCGCCGTTATCCTGAGCATGGTCTCGCCGCTGGTGATTAAACTTACTCTGGCGGATCTGGGGCGGACGGGTGGGGTGGTGGGCACGATCTATGCCGTTTCTACCGTCGGCTCAATCGTGGGTACATTTATGACTGGCTATTTTTTCATCCTCTGGTTCGGCACCCGCACGATCGTCTGGCTGGTCGCGGCGCTTTTGATACTGACGGGCATTCTGGCCTGGTTTTCCTGGAAGGTCAAAGACCGCTGGCATCCGGACTTTAAACACATCCTCACCTGGGCCGCCATCATCGTCGTCATCGGTAGTTCATTCGGTCTTTTTCAATACCGGCAAAACTGGGAAGAGGCCTTCACCAAAGAATCGAACTACTATGCCATCCGGGTTTTTGACGAAGATGGCATCAAGGTTCTGGCGCTGGACCACCTGATTCACAGCTATGTCAAAGTCGGCGATCCATATTATCTAAAATATGAATATTTACGAATGTTCGTGGAGGTCTCCGCCTACACTATCCAGAATAATCCTTCCCCCCGCCTGCTCCACCTGGGCGGCGGCGGCTATTCCTTCCCCCGGTACATGGATACCGTCTATCCCGCCAGCCGCAACGAAGTTGTCGAGATTGACCCGTTCGTCACGGAAATCGCCCACCGGGAACTGGGCTTGCCGGAAGACACGCGTATTATCACCCATAACGAGGACGCCCGCCAATTCCTTATCGAGAGAAAAGACCAGCTGGGCTACGATATCATCCTCGGCGATGTTTTCAACGACGCTTCCACCCCCTTCCACCTCACCACCCTGGAGTTTAACGACCTGCTGAAGGCGAATATGAACCCCGGCGGCGTCTACCTTGTGAACATCATCGACGATTACGAACAGGGCGAGTATATGCCATCTTTTATCTCTGCTCTGCGTCAGACCTTCAAGCATGTTTATCTTATCAATGGCAGCGGTATCTGGCAGAATGTGGGTAAGAGCACGTTCGTTATCGCGGCGACGGACAAACCGATAGACCTGTCCGCTTTTCAAACTTTCGCCGCGAAAAATGGGTCAAAGCCAAATGCTTACATTCGAGATGAAGCCGGGGTAAGCGAATACCTGGCCGGCAGGCACCCGATTTTGCTGACGGACGATCACGCCCCTACCGATATACTGGTGGCGCCGCTCTTTCGCTAGATTACGCGGCCCTGTTTCCTCGCGCGGGCATCCAGCCACATTCCTGCCGCCCCGCCCACCACCAGCCCTATCGCCATGCCGATGGCGACACTGTATACGGGCTGCGCGTTAAGCAGAGTAGATACGGCTAACCCCAGCGCCACCCCGATACCAATAAACAGTGATGTATTTTCGCCGTCAGAGGCTAATTTGTGAACCTTGCGCAGGTGGAGTACCCGCCGGTCGATGCCTTTTCTATAGGCTTTTAAAGCCTGGGGCGTCACGGGGCTTTTGGCAAGGCTGTCTACAACGAGTTTTAGCTGGGCGTCTGACGCCCGGCATTCTTCACAGTCCGGGCTGAACCCTGCGGTGCGTTCGACGACCCTTCCCAGCAGAGCAATTCGGTATTTAGCCGCTTCTTTGGGGGTGAGTTTGGCCTCGTACGCAGCTATTTCTGCGGTCAGCGCGGTGAACGCCGGGTTAATCATCGAACTAAATAGTCCTGCCCTGTTTGGCCATCTGGCGGTCCCGTAAAATGCCGCCCACCGTGCCCACCACCCCGCCGACAATGATGCCGGGGATGTATTGGTTATAGGTCAGGCCGATGCTGGCGCCGAAAGCCATGCCGAAACATCCCCAGAGGAGACGGTTTTCCATCGGATGGCTGAGGCCGTGCTTTTTGCGGAGATGGCCCAGCGCCAGGTTGCGGATGCGTTTGGATTCTTTCTGGGCGGCCTTTTCCGTGCGGACCAGGTTAATGGTCTTGGCGGTTTTAAGCATCTCTGCCTGAATCGCATGGCATTTCTCGCATTCCGATGCAAACTCGTCGATGCGAATTGCAGCTCTCAGGAACAGGTCAAGTTTATGCGCGGTCTGTTCTTTTTCAGTAAACTCAGGCCGCTGCCGGTCGATATGTTGTTCTACCGTTTTATACCAGTTTGACATAAATCCACTTCGATAAGATTTTTAGTTTAAAGGACGGGCCTTCGTTTATGCCAGTCCGTGGCCTGCTCGTAAGCGTGAGCAGCCTTAAGGAGCGTGGGCTCCGAGAAGGGCTTGCCGATCATCTGCATGCCTACCGGCAGTCCGGCAGCGAACCCGGCGGGGATTGAAATGGCAGGTAAGCCGGCGATGTTGATGGGCAGGGTGCATACATCGCTCAAATACATTTGCACAGGATCGGCCGTCTTTTCTCCAATTTTAAAAGGGATGGTGGGGGAGGTGGGGGTAACGAGAATATCGTATTTTTCAAAAGCCGCATCAAATTCGCGGCGGATGATAGTGCGTACCTTCTGTGCCTTCAGGTAAAAAGCGTCGTAATAACCGGAGGACAGGGCGTGCGTGCCCAGCATGATCCTCCGTTTTACTTCCGGTCCGAAGCCAATCTCGCGAGTTTGTTCCATGCTTTCCCACATCGTATCGCCTTTGTAGGAGAAGCCGTATTTCACACCGTCATACCGCGCCAGGTTGGCAGAAGCTTCGGACGGGGCCAGAATGTAATAAACTGCCAGAGAATGCATCGTGTGAGGCAGGGATACTTCCCAATCGATTTTCGCCCCGAGTTCTTCCAGTTTGGCTATTGCCGCTTTCATGACGGCTTTCACTTCCGGCTGCATCCCTTCAACGAAGTATTCTTTAGGAATGCCGACGCGCAGACCTTTGACGGATTGTCCCAGCGTCTTGGTGAAATCGGGAGGGGTGGTGGGGGATGACGTGGAGTCTTTGGGATCATGCCCGGCGATGGCATTCATGACCAGGGCGCAGTCCGTGACATCGCGCGTAAGCGGACCGATTTGGTCCAATGAACTGGCGAAAGCCACCAGACCGAAACGGGAGACCATGCCATAGGTGGGCTTTAGTCCCACGATACCGCAAAACCCTGCCGGCTGACGGATGCTGCCGCCCGTGTCTGAACCGAGGGCAAAAACTGTTTCGCCTGCCGCGACTGCCGCTGCGGAACCGCCGCTGCTGCCGCCGGGGACTCTGGCGAGATCCCAGGGGTTATGGGTCGTAAACAGGGCGGAGTTCTCGGTGGATGAGCCCATGGCGAATTCGTCCATGTTGGCCTTGCCCACCATCACCATGCCCTGGGCGTTAAGTTTTTTGATTACCGTGGCGTCGTAGACGGGAACGAAGTTCTCTAGCATTTTGGAAGAGCAGGTTGTCTTGACGCCTTTAGTGGCAATGTTGTCTTTAATAAGGCCGGGGATACCGGTTAGAGAGGTGATTTCACCTTTGGCGATACGTTCATCGGCTTTTTTAGCCTGAACCGCCGCCAGTTCGCCAGTGATGGTAACCATGGCGCGGACTTTGGGGTCTTTATCCTTGATATTATCCAGATAGGCCGCGGTAAGTTCCGCCGAGCTTATCTTTTTCGATTTCAGTAAATCGTGGGCTTCGTGAATCGTCAGATCTTTTATATTGGGGTTCGTCATGATCTTTTATTCCTATTCCAGCACGGCGCGCACTTTAAAC
>JANYKH010000167.1 GCA_025358235.1 Chloroflexota bacterium | reverse complement strand
TCTGGGCTCCGGCTTTGATTTTGACCTGAAGATCAGCCGCGGCGGCGGCGCTTTCATCTGCGGCGAATCCACCGCCCTCATGGCCAGTATCGAAGGCAAGATCGGCGAACCGAGAGCCAAATACGTTCATACCTCTGACAGCGGTCTTTGGAACCGCCCCACCGACCTCAACAACGTTGAGACCTGGGCCAATATCCCGGTCATTATCAACAAGGGCGCGGAGTGGTTCACCAAGATCGGCACGGAAAAGAGCAAGGGCACCAAGATCTTCTCCGTCGTCGGCAAGATTAATAACACCGGTCTGGTCGAGGTCCCCATGGGCATTACCCTGCGGGAAATCGTCTATGACATCGGCGGCGGCATTTTAAAGAACAAGAAGTTCAAGGCCATTCAGACCGGCGGTCCTTCCGGCGGTTGTATCCCGGCCAGCCTGCTTGATCTTAAAGTAGACTTTGACGAACTTTCCAAAGCCGGCTCCATGATGGGCTCCGGCGGCATGATCGTCATGGATGAGACCACCTGCATGGTGGATATCGCCAGATACTTCATCAAGTTCCTGCGTGAAGAGTCCTGCGGCAAATGCGTACCCTGCCGTGAAGGTCTCCAGCGCATGTTTGAAATCCTTACTGACATCACGGAAGGCAAAGGCAAGGAAGGCGATATCGAGTTACTTGAAGAACTCGGCGCCGCGGTACAGGACGGTTCACTCTGCCAGCTTGGCGCCACCGCCCCTAACCCCGTCCTCAGCACCATCCGCTATTTCCGGGATGAGTACAAAGCCCATATCATGGATAAGAGATGCCCCGCGGGAGTCTGCAAAGCCCTTATCACCTACTCGGTCCACCAGGATAACTGCAAGGGCTGTAACCTCTGCATCAAGCAGTGCCCCCAGGGCGCCATCACACCGGTCGGCAAGAAGCTGCCCGTCAAGCTGGACTCGGAGAAGTGCATTAAATGCGGCGCTTGCTTCGATGTCTGCAAACTAGACGGTATTAAAGTTCAGTAAAAGGTAGAGAAGATGGTAACGATAAATATTGACGGTCGCCAGCTTCAGGCTGAAGAAGGCCAAACGGTCCTCCAGGTCGCCCGGGATAACAACATCTCGATTCCTTCCCTGTGCGAGAGTGAAGCGGTCGCCTCTTATGGCGCCTGCCGCCTCTGCCTGGTGGAAACCACGGCCAAATCAGGCCGGCAGCGCATGGTTGCATCCTGTTTGTATCCGGTTGAAGAAGGTCTGGTAGTTAAAACTAATTCAGACCGCATCGGCCGCATCCGCAAGACGGTCATCGAGCTTTTAATGGCCCGGTGTCCGGATTCGGACGTGATCCGCAAAATGGGGAAACGGCTGGGCGTGGAAAAGTCCCGCTACAAACCCCAAACGGATAAAGCCAAGTGTATTCTCTGCGGGCTTTGCTACCGCACTTGTGATGAGGTCGTTGGCGTATCGGCTATCAGCAGCGTCAACCGCGGCGTCAAACGGGAAATCGCACCCCCCTTCAAAAAGGATTTCTCTGAGGCCTGCATCGGCTGCGGCTCCTGTGCCTATACTTGTCCCACCGGCGCTATCACCCTTCAGGACGTCGGCGAATTACGCACTATAAACTGGCCGCACAACAAGATGGAATTCAAGATGCGGAAGTGCAAGGTCTGCGGCCGCGCCTGGGCCCCGGAACGCCAGCTGGAATACATTGCCCGGCGGTCCGGCACTAAATCCGAAGAATACGATATCTGCCTGAGTTGCCGCAAATAGAATAACTGGTATAATTATCATCGCGAGTCCGGTTTACATGGATCGGGCTCGCGATGGTTTTTTAACCTGATCAGGCTATCCTTTCCGCGTGAGAGAGTCGGTTGTTATACGGTTGGGTTAGAAAATCATCCGACTATTGTCCTCTCCCCGCCGCGGGAGAGGAATAAGTTAAGGGGGTACAAACCCTCAATAATTCATCACGGGGCGTAGCGCAGCTTGGTTAGCGCGCAGCGTTTGGGACGCTGAGGTCGGAGGTTCAAATCCTCTCGCCCCGACTTTCTTTACTTGAAATATTTTCTGACGGTAGGTGACAATGCCTGCAAAAACTTCAACACCCGCTTCGGTGCGGACCAATAATATTTTATTTATCTTTCCTCAACTCCTGGTACTGGTATTGATCATCGTCGCCATGGACTATGCGGGCGTCAAAGACCCCATTCTTTATGGCGGCGCGCTGTTTTTTGTTTTGTTCATTTTGCTAAAAGCATTTCTGTTGGGTGAATACCGTAAGGGCTTGAGGTCATACAAAAACAAAAAATATTCAGATGCCATTGACCGTTTTTCAAATAGCTACTCTTTTTTTAAAGAAAACACCTGGGTTGATAATTTACGCTTTGTAACCCTGTTTTCCACTTCCCGGCCTTGCTACAGAGAACTCTCTCTCTTGAATATCGCTCTGAGCTATGCCCAGATGAATGACTGGAAAAAGGCCAGAGAATACTACGCCCGGACTCTGAAGGAATTCCCTGCAAGCCAGTTTGCCAAAGAGTGTGCGCAATATTTTGACTCCGGCAAATCCGGTAAATCATAAAAATAATATTTTTAACTCCAAATTTCCTCAGGCCTCGTTTTCCCATCGATCTCTCATGTGCTCCGGGGTTTTGAAGCAAAGAGATTTAAACCGGGCAAAAATCCTCTTTGAGAATCGCATCTTCAGGATGTATAATTCACGTCAAGAATCTTCTTGCTTAAGATCGTTTGCTTAAATTTATTGCGTTGACACGCGTTAAAAATGGGGATAGAAAATGCAGGACAATACTCAGATTCCTTTTGAAGGCGATAACCTGGAGGGCGGTGGTGGGGAAGAGGGGGGCGGCATAAACCGGAAAGCCGTCATTATCTTTGTGGTGGCGGTTGTGGTTATTCTGGCTACTGCAGTTTGGGGCGGCATCACCCTCGGCAAAGCCCAGGCTCAGGAAGCTAATGAACAACTGACCGAAAAATTGAATTCCACCCAGGCCCAACTAACTCAAACTCAATCGACTTCATCCAGTTTGCAGCAGGCCAACGCGGCCATGAAGAGCAACTGTTAACTGCCCGGGACCAGGTCAGCAAACTTCAAGCATCAGGCGACACCTTGGAGAAAAATAATCAATCTCTTCAAACCCAGCTATCAGCTACTCAGACTCAGTTGTCACAGGTTACTTCCCAGTCTGCCGCCCTGCAAACCCAGTTAAAGACAACTCAGACCCAGCTTACCCAGGTGCAAAATGCCAACACGCTTTTACAGTCCAAGTTAACTGCCGCCCAACTTGACGCGGACACTCTCCGTGCTCAGCTGGGCACCTGGTACGCGTGGGCCCGCACCATTCCCTCTGTCCCTTCATTCACGGGTGGTCCCTCAATTATCCTGAGTTCCGCCAGCGGCACGATGGGTGCCACCGTGACCGTTACCGGCAGCGGATTACCCCCATCAGCCTCAGGCATCATCAGTTTCGATATGAACCGCAACGGCATCGCTGACCCCGGTGAGACGCTGCAGACGGTAAACACCTCAAGCGGCGGCGCTTTCTCCACTAGCATCGTCGTTCCTTCTCTCGCGCCGGGCGCATACTCTTTGCAAGCGGCTTTTCCCGCCGGGACTGCCCCGCAGGCCAGTACCAACTTTAGTGTTACAGGTTAAAACCTTCAGAGGACGTAAGGTTTTGCGATCTTGCGCCCTTATCCTTCCCACTCCCCGGTGTATAATTTAACCGGAGGGTATCAGGATGGATATCGCTTTCCGGGACCGCTTTCTGGAACTCTGGCACAAATATTTCAATGCCGCTGAATTGCCCATCGCTTTCTATTACACCGATGAAGATGGCCATGCACCCACCGCCCAACCAGGTACCCTCCCCCGCTGCGTCATCGGCGCGCTCTTAAAAGTTCGCGCCGGTGAATCTATCGCCTTTGACAGCAAGTCAATTGCCTGCTTTGGTGGCCGCCGCTACCTCGGCTTCACTCAGACTATTTCGCCGGACTTCGATTACTTTCTGTCCTGCGGCATTCCCGGCAAGGTCCGCGGCGAACGCTACAAGCAAACCCCGGAAATAGTCCGTGAAATGGTAAAGAATGCCCCGCCCTTCCCCGCCCCTGCCCGTTACGCCGTCTTCAAACGCTGGGATAGGCTGGAAGCCTCTGACAGCCCCGCCGTGGCCG
>JANYKH010000158.1 GCA_025358235.1 Chloroflexota bacterium | reverse complement strand
GTGATCGACGATCTCAACAAAATACTCATCCATGAGGTGCAGACCGGACTTGCAGGCGCATTCATAGGCTATTGCGCCTCCCGGTTCGGTGACGGCGTAAGCCTGAAAAGTTTCCAGATTGTAGTCGTTTTCCAGCGTTTTGCGGATTGCGCCGGGCAACATCTCGCCGGTAAACCAGGCGCGGCGCAAAGCAAAATCATTTTTAATATTCTTGCCCATTTCTTCGGCCCGCTTGATAACGTTCATCAGGAAGGTGGGCGTGCCCACGTAGCCGGTAACCTTCATATCCAGCATCGTCTGAATCAGTATGTCTGTATTGCCGACCCCCATCGGAACCACGGTGGCCCCGCAATCCCGCACCGCCCCGTGGAGGAGGATGCCGGCGGGGGACATATGATAAGCAAAAGTATTAACAACGACGTCGCCCTTGCGGAAACCCGCCGCCCATAACGCTTTCCCAAACCAGCTTATGCCGGAATGCATGTGGGGTTCGTAGATGGGGCCGGGGGAGAGAAAAACCCGCTCGATTTCCTCGACGGGAACGGCGTTTACGCCGCCGTAAGGGGGATTCTGCTTTTGCATTGTAATCAGGTCGGTCTTGCGGGTGACCGGCAGCTTTTCCATGTCCCGCGGGGTTTTGATGGCGTCCGGCTTGATTCCGGCTTTATCAAAAAGTTCCTTGACCGCGGGAGAGTTCTCATAGGCGTGATGTATGGTGGCAGCAAGTTTTTCCGCCTGGTACTTGACGCGGCGCGCTGCCGTCATCGTCTCAAGTTTATCGAAGTATTCGCCGCGGACTATAGCCATCGTTTACGCCTCTTATAATGTTTGACCTCACGGTAGCTTTTCTTGGTGCCCATCGCCGAGAGGCCCATGTAAAATTCTTTGACGTCTTCGTTATTGGAAAGAAAATCCGCCGTGCCGTCCAGCACCACGCGGCCATTCTCCATAACATATCCATTGGTGGCGATGCTCAGCGCCACGCGCACGTTCTGCTCCACCAGTAAAACTGACGTTTTCTGATCGGTGTTGAACCGCTTGATGATGGAGTAAATTTCTTCCACCATGAGTGGCGCCAGGCCAAGTGAGGGTTCATCCAGCATCATCAGATTGGGCTTGGCCATCATGGCGCGCCCTATCACCAGCATCTGCTGCTCGCCGCCGGAAAGATACCCGGCGATATTGCGGCGCAGCGCCTTCAGGCGCGGAAAATATTCGTAGACCATTTCAAGGTCCTGCTTGATGTAGTTGTCATGCCGGTTGAAAGCGCCCACCATAAGGTTCTCTTCAGTCTGCAGGTGCTCGAAGACGCGGCGGCCTTCCAGCGCCTGTACGATGCCCATTTTGCCGACCGCCTCGGCGCCCTTCTTATCGATTCTTTCGCCGTCCCATTCGATCGAGCCGTCCGTAACCTGCCCCTCTTCGATCCGAAGCAGACCGGAAATCGCTTTCAGCGTGGTACTCTTGCCCGCGCCGTTAGCGCCCAGCAAAGCCACAATGGCCCCGTCCGGCACGCTCAGCGAGACGCCGTGCAGCACCCGGATGACATTCAGATAGGTGACTTCAACGTTATTCAGTTTAAGCATTTTTAAAAGCGGTCAGAGCCTTTGTCATTGCGAGCGAAGCGAAGCAATCCGTGCTCTTTCTGAGAAAACCGGATTGCCTCGCCGTCCTGACACGTCAAAACTCCTCGCAATGACTTGTTTCCTTACCTTATTTTCCGAACCACGGATAAGTTTCGTACTTTACCAGCGGCGCGTCAATCCACTCGGTTATCGCCGTGATGACGCCCTTCTTGATCTGGAATACCCTGACAGACTTGGCCAGGCGGTTATCACCGGCCACATAAGTCACTGGGCCGTGCAATCCGCCAACCTTATAGTCCTTGAGCGTCTGCAAACCCTGGGTTTCGACAGCCTTCCATGAAGCCGCGTCGCCCTTCGCCACCACATCGTATCCCGCCGTCTTGACCGCGTTGCGGATGGCTTCCGCCATAACCAGACTCTGCGTCCAGCCGGTGATGTAGTCCATATTACCCACATCGCCGGGATGCAGTCTCTTGGCGTATTCCGTCATCTTGGCCATGCCGGGAACATCATCCGTCCAACTGGCCGTCGGGAAAACGCCGTAAACGCCTTCGACGACGTCCGCACCGTCAGTATCAACGAGGACCTTCGTCAAACCGGCGTGCCCTGAGGCGATGGTAACACCGGGATAAAGGCCCAGCGCTACTGCTTCCTTGATGATGAGGGCGGTGGGGCGGGGTGTGCTGGAAATATAGATGACGTCCGGTTTCACGTTCTTGATGGAGGTAAGCGCAGACATCATGGAGACATCGGTATCTGAATGTTCGTAATAGGGCTTAACCATCTCGATGCCCATATCGGCGGCCTTGGCTTCAAAGGCATCCCTGGCGCCAAAACCGGTGGGGTTATTCAGAATCATGACCGCAAATTTCGGTTTACCCGCGCGGCCCTTCCAGACATTCTTCATATAATAATCGGCGAAGGCCAGAGCATCATCCCCGTAGTCCGGCAGTTGTCCGTAAACATGCTGCGGCGGGCGGTAAAGGATGGGAGAGGTAAAGGACACCAGTCCCGGGAAACCGTTGCGGTTCGCCAGTTCCATAGCGGCGGTGCCTTCCTTGGAAGAAGCCGTACCCCAGATAACGGCGCCCTGGTCCATGAAATATTTCATGTTGGTGACAACTTTAGCCGGGTCATACTGGCTGTCCAGCCAGACTGCCTGCATCTTGTATCCGTTAATGCCGTTCAATTCTGCGTTGATGTACTCGATGGCATCCAGGTTGCCGTGACCGATCGGAGCGCCTTTCTCCGCGGCCGGTCCGGTGGAAGGCGTGGTAATGCCAACCTTAATTGGCGCTCCCGTGGCAACAGTTCCTGCTCCGGTCGTCGTCGTCGCTGCCGGAGTTGTTGTGGTTGTTGTGGCCGGAGTTCCGCAAGCGCTAAACACGGTAAGCACCGCGACCAATAGGCTTAGTAACGAGAGTCCGAGAGCCAGTTTCCCCTTCTTCATTTGTAATCCCCCCTAAAATTCAACCTAATATGAAAACGGCCAGAGCCGGTAAGCTGCTTTGAAAAGATTCCAGCGGTGCGATAATCCCCTGGGCTCAATGATAAGGAACAAAACTATAACAAGGCCGAAAAGCATCGGCGCAATACCGCTGGCAAAACCTGATGGCAGCATCGGCAGCGCGCGCTCGAGGGCAGGCACCACCTGAACCGTCAGCAGCTGCTCAAGCACCCGGATAAAAATAACCCCGAGAATCGGGCCGAGCGTGGTGCCCAGCCCCCCGATGATCAGAATCGCCACGTATAATATCGATTCGGTAAAAGTAAAATACTCAGCGCTGAGTGAACCATAGTAGCAGTGCGCCAGCAGCGAACCGGCAATGCCCGCCAGGAAGCACCCGGCGAAGAAAGCCAGCATTTTGTAATAGAACAGGTTAACCCCCATCACTTCCGCCGCCAGGTCGTTATCCCTCACCGCGATAAAAGCCCGGCCAACCCTCGTCCGCGCCATATTCTTAGCGGCAAACACAGTAATAACTGTAAAGAACAGCACCAGATAATACTTGCTGGTATCTGAGACAAATTCAAAAGGGCCGATAGACGGGTCTTTTGCGCTGATACCTGCCGAACCGCCGGTTAGTCCCCAGTGACTGAGTCCCCAGACGATGATGAATTGCGCGGCAATTGTGCTGATGGCCAGGTAAAATCCCTTTACCCTCACCGATGGAATGCCGAAAATCAGGCCCACCGCCCCTGAAACTATCCCCGCCCCGATCAACCCCACCAGGAAAGGCATGCCCATTTTGGTGGTCAATACCGCGGAAGTAAATGCTCCCACGGCAATAAAACCGGCGTGCCCGATGGATAACTGGCCGCAATAGCCCACGAGAAGGTTTAACCCGGTGGCAGCGATAAGCGTAATCAGTACCAGGTTGGCCACTCCCATCCAGAATTTGCCCAAAAACATCGGCAGCGTCAGGAGCAAGACGGTCAGGCACGCTAAAAAAACCCAGTGGGTTTTCGTGCGGAAGATGGCCATATCCTCAGCGTAGGTGTAATTACGGGTCCCGCAAGGTAAACTCATTTACGATTTTTCCTTAAACCATGTCCTCTAAATTCTTTCGATTCTGGTTTCCCCGAAGAGACCGTACGGTTTGATCATCATGACGATAATGATGATAACGAAAGGGATTATATCCGTCACGCCGGACACGTAAGCCGAGAGGTAGCCGCCGCCGATGCTTTCCGCCAGCCCTATTATGGGCCCCGCGATCATCGCCCCGCCAAATGAGTCCATCCCACCCAGAATGACCACGGAGAATGATTTCAAACCGGTCGCCACCAGTCCATGGGCGATCATACCGATACTTGAAAGCAGTACCCCACCCACCGCCGCCACTGTGCAGGAAAACATCCATGACATGGAAAATACTTTGGTTACCGGGATGCCGCAGGCCTGCACCGCCATCTGGTCATCGGCAGAAGCTCGCATCGCCACCCCCAGCCGGTGATATCGGAAAAACGCGGTTAGCAAAAGAAAGATGACCAGTGAGATTCCGGCAATCCAAATATATTCCTGGGAAATAACGGCGGAACCTACCTGCACCGGCTTGGTGGGGAAAATCCGGGGTAAAGCCGCGCTGTTCGCCGGCCAGACGAAGGTTACCAGGCCTTCGAAGAAATAGCCCACGCCCAGCGTCACCGCGATCAAAGATAGAATCGGCTGGCCAATCAATGGTCTTAAAGCTATTCTCTCGATAACCCATCCCAGCGCCAGCGCGAAGATAATGACCAGTAAGAAACCAAGCAATGTGGGGAGATTGAGTTGTACCAGCATGCCGTAAGTGAACCAGGATGACAGCAGCACAATCTGCCCTAAAGCCAGGTTGGCCACGCTGCTGGATTTCCATATCAAGACAAAACCCAAACCGATCAGCGCATAGACCATGCCCACCGCCAGACCGGAGATCGTTAACTGTAAAAGCTGGTCCATTTATAAAACAAACCTCACTATAAATAGCCTCACTTTAAACATCTCTGACTTTGATCTTGGTATTGACGACGCCAGTGCGGCCGTCCCGGTACGTGACGCTGGCCTGAATATCCACTTCCTGGCGGCCGTCATACATCGCGTCGATCAAATCTTTGTAGCGCTTTTCCATGAAGTCACGCCGGATTTTGCGGGTTCGTGTCAGTTCGGCTTCATCCGGGTCAAATTCCTTGTGCATAAGCACGAAGCGGCGCACTCTGGACTGCTCCGGTAGATAACTGTTGACCCGCGCCAGGTCTTTCTTGATTAACCCGGCCACCTGGTCTTTCTGCGAAAGATCGACAAATGTGGTGAACTGGATATGGTTCCGTTCCGCCCATTTGCTGACCATGTTGAAATCCATATTTACGATGGCAGTAACGTAATCACGTTCTTTGCCGCCGATAACCATGGCATCCTTGATGTAGGCACTGAATCGCAGCCGGCCCTCAATATATTGAGGGGCATATTTAATGCCGGAACTGAGTTCGCCCAGGTGCTCCAGCCGGTCCATAAATATCAGGTGACCGCCCTCGTCCACGTTCACGGCGTCGCCGGTATGGCACCACCCGTCGATCAGTGTCTTGGCCGTCTTGTTCGGATCGTGGAAATAAGCCTGGAACATGCACGGGCTCTTCACCAGCAGTTCGCCGTTATCCATGATTCGCACTTCACAGCCAAGGGCGGGACGCCCCACACTCTCGAAGTGCACCTCACCCTTGCCGTGAGAGGAAATAAAACCAGCCTCGGTGCTGGCGTAATTCTGCCGCAGCTCGATGCCGATGGCGTGGATCAGCCGGAAAGTATCCAGGCTCAAAACGGAACTGCCCGTCACGGCGAACCGGACATGGCTTAACCCCAGCCGGTCTTTCAGCGGGCGGAACATGGCGTAATAAGCCACTCCGTGCAGCGCTTTCCAGAAAAGATTGGGCTCGATTCCTTTAAAATGATAATCGGCGATTTTATGCCCGATCGGCAGGCAGGCTTTGAAAGCCAGCCGTTTGATGGGGTGAGCATCGATCATCTTGACCTGAATATCGCTCACGAGGCTTTCCCACTGCCGGGGACCGTAAATGACGAAGTTCGGACCGACCTCGCGGGTATCCTCCGCGACGGTTTCCGGTTCCTCGGAAAAATTCAGTTTGGCGCCGGTCAGCAGGTGCGGAATCGTAGCGAAATAGCTGTCTCCCACCCACGCGGCCGGAAAGTTGGAAATCAGGTTGTCTTCTTCGGTCAGCGGATAACGGCTGATAAAACCGCCCGCGGTGCTGATAAGTGAGCGGTGTGTGAGCACGGCCCCCTTGGGAAGGCCGGTGGTGCCGGAAGTGTAATAAATAAAGGCGATATCCTCACCGCAGCCCTTGGCGATGTTGGCTTCATACAGGCCAGGGTGTGATTTTTCATATTCTTGGCCCAGCTTCTGAACATCCGTGAAACTCATCAGCAGAGAATCATCATAATTGCGCAGGCCTTTGGAGTCCCAGTAAATGACCTTTTCCAGCATAGGCAGGTCTTTCTTGATTTCAAGGAATTTGTCCGCCTGTTCCTGATCGTTCACGATGGCAAATCTGACGCCGGCGTCCCGCGCCACATGGAGAACTTCTGCCGGGATGGAATCCACGAAAATGCCGGTGCCGATGCCCCCCGCCGCCTGTACCCCGAATTCGCCCCAAAGCCACTGCGGCTCATTGTCTCCGATTATTCCCACCACATCCCCGGGGTGCAAACCCAGGCTCAGCAGGCCGAGAGAGAAGTTTTTGACCTCGTTATAAT
>JANYKH010000152.1 GCA_025358235.1 Chloroflexota bacterium | reverse complement strand
AAATTGTTCAATGTTCGAACGATTAAATGAAAGAGACAGGCCCTCCCTGCTAAACGATGAAAAGTGGTGGTGGAGAATTTCCGATATGATTTGGCAGGTTCAGGAAACCGGAATCATGGGCCGGTGCCGACACCAAGACTGTGGGGCTTTAAATCCTAATCCTAGAAAAATCACGTGTTGGAAATGCCAAGGATCAACTTTGTGCTGTCCAGAGTGTAGGGGATTGGTTCTAATTTACAATATCAACAAAGATAGCTGGAAGTGCCCCAGCGCAGGTCATGGTGGGTGGTACCCTTTCATGCCTAAGATACAGCTTAACCAGCAATCATCAAAAGTTGAAAATAAGCAACAGTTTCCTAAAGAGACAGTGCAGAAATCCAACTTTCACACCGAAAACAATATAAAAACTAGGGACCTCCCCAAATGGGTCATGGCCTTACTATTCGTTTTTGTTTTTTCTATCGTGGGTACCGGCATAAGTCTATTCGCTGGATCGTTTATACCGTTATGGATACTGTTTGGGTTTTCCGCAATCTTTGCGACTGAAAAATGGCTTAACTATTACTTAAGAAAGCAGCCATATGTTGGCAAGCTATATAGGCTTATTCTAAATTTGATTATTTTGATATTAATTGGAGTTTTGATTTGGTCTGGTATTCAGCTATTCTCGTCGCAGTTTACGAATAGTGCCCTAATTGGAAGCCTCATATTTATTGCGGAATTAATTTTCTTTATCTGGATATGGAAGGTCATCGCGACAAATAGGTTGCGTTGGCCTAGCATGAAATTAACATGTTTTTGTCTGACCGGGTTGTTTTTTATTTTTGCCTTTGCAGGGGTGCAGCCTGTAACCGCATACAAAGATACATTGTTTTCATATGCACGTTCTTTTTCAGATAGCCTTTCTCAGAAATCTTCTTCCAGTACTGCAACCGTAAATCAAGCTCCTCGAGCTACCACGCAATCACTGTCCCAGCCAGTGAGCCTTAAGGTCGAATGGCTCTCTAAGAACCAGTATTTGGGTGAATATCTTATAAAGCTAACTCCTGATAACTCTTTCAACGGGACAATAACATTTACAATTAACATCGTCGCGTACAACAATTCCGCAGGCCCTTGGACCGCCGCGTCTCAAAAAGTAACTTTCACCAGAATGGAATCGAAAGATATTACTTTCAAGGTTAGTCCGGGCGTACCTATGGAATATCTTAGAATAGAATGGGTTAGAAGTTAGGCATTTACATTCTAAACTCTAGATTACCCCCCTCCTCTCCTATTTCCACTCCCAAATCCTTTGTGCTATAATTATTAAGTAAAGTTATGCCTTCCGCAAAGAGATACAGGTAAACCCCACACTCCCGGGCCTCACTATGCTTCCCCCAAACCTTTCATTTTAGTGTGTGTTTGCCTGTCTGGATTGAGGAATAAGAGAGAAAAATGGGACAAGTAACCTACCGCAATGACATCAGAAATATCGCTATCATCGCCCACGTAGACCACGGCAAGACCACCATGGTTGACGCCCTGCTCCGGCAGAGCAAGACCTTCCGTGATAACCAGACGGTCGAAACCTGCGTCATGGACAGCAACGATCTTGAGCGGGAGCGCGGTATTACCATCCTGGCGAAGAACACCGCCATCTCTTACAAAGGCGTCAAAATCAACATCATCGATACCCCGGGACACGCTGATTTCGGCGGTGAAGTGGAACGCGTCATCAACATGGCGGACGGCTGCCTCCTCATCGTCGATGCGGCTGAAGGCCCCACCGCCCACACCAAATTCGTGCTAAAACGCGCCTTTGAAAAAGGAGTTAAACCTATCCTGGTCATCAACAAGATCGACCGCAAGGATGCCCGCGTTGAAGAAGTAACCCGTCTGGCCCAGGACATCTTCCTGGAACTGGTGGAAAACGCGGATCAGCTTGATTTCCCCATTATTTACGCTGCCGGGCGCCAGGGCACCGCTTCCCGCGATCCCAAAGTGCCGGGCACGGACATATTACCTTTGCTCGATACCATTCTGGAAGCCGTCCCGCCCCCCACAGTCGAAGAAGGTCACTTCCAGATGCTTATTTCTAACCTTGATTATGACACCCACAAAGGCAAGATCGGCATCGGCCGCGTACGCCGCGGCAAAATATCCCGCCATGATCCTATTGTGGTCATGGGCGAAGACGGCGATGTCCGCACCAACGTGGCCCAGGTCTTCACCCACATGGGCCTCCAGAAACTTGAAGTAGAAACTGCCGAAGCCGGCGACATCATCCAGCTCACCGGGCCGGATAAAATGGCCATCGGCGATACGATTTGCAGCGCCGATCAACCGGAAGCTTTGCCGCGCATTCACGTCTCGGAACCTACCGTTGAAATGACCTTCGGCGTTAATACTTCGCCGTTTGCCGGCCGGGAAGGCCGTTTTTGCACTTCACGCCAGGTAAGAGAAAGACTCTACCATGAACTTGAGACCAATCTGAGCCTGAGAGTGCGCGATACCGAAAGCCCGGACACCCTGCTGGTTTCCGGCCGCGGCGAACTTCACCTCGGCATTCTCGTCGAAGTTATGCGGCGTGAAGGTTATGAATTTGAAATTTCCAAGCCCGAAGCTATCACGAAAATGATCGACGGGCAGCTTATGGAACCCATCGAAATCTTGACCATCGATGCCAGCGAAAAATACATCGGCCCCCTCACTGAACTTCTTTCCAAACGCCAGGCACGTATGACCAACATGGTGCACGGCATTGAAGGCACTGTCCGACTGGAATTCCACATCCCCACCAAGGGATTGATCGGTTTCCGCAATGACTTCCTCACTGCCACCCGCGGCGAGGGGACCATGGACAGCAGCTTCCTGGGCTGGGAGAAGTGGGGCGGCGAATTAGCCCAGACCCGCAGCGGCGTAATGGTTTCATCCGAAACCGGCGTCGTTGTCCCCTACGGACTGTTTAACGCCCAGAGCCGCGGCACGACGTTTGTCGATGTCGGCGCGGATACTTACGAGGGCATGATTATCGGCACCAACCCCCGCCCTCAGGATATGGCCGTCAACGTCTGCAAAATGAAGAAGCAGACCAACGTCCGCTCCTCCACCAAAGAAAGCTTTGAAAGACTGATTCCGCCCATGAAAATGAGTCTGGAACAGTTTATGGCCTTTATCACGCGGGATGAACTTCTGGAAGTGACGCCGCTGAATTTCCGGGCCCGTAAAAAGATTCTGAATGAATCCGCCCGCCTCAAAGCCCGCCACAATGAAGTTCACGCTGAGGAAACCGCCGACCGGTCTTAATCCGGGGCGGGTACCAGCCGGAACATAACACAAACTGAGGAAATTTGAATCCCGATTTTGATCGGGATGGAACTAAACGGGGGCCATGATTGCCCCCGTCAGTCTTTAAAAACATATGGCAGATAATAATCGATTTCTAACCGATCTCAGCGCCAATGAACTCCGTACATTCATGGAGGAACTGGGCGCGCCTGCTTACCGGTCACGGCAGATCCTGCAGTGGATCTACCACGATTTTGTCTGGTCATATGATGAGATGGTCAATGTCCCGCGCGGCTTACGTGACAGAATCGCCGCTATAATGCCGCTTCACGGCCTCAAAATGGTCAATGAACTGACCAGCCGTGACGGCACCGTAAAATCCCTTCTTGAATTGGCGGATGGCAAGACTATAGAGGCCGCTTTCATGCCTTATGACAACGGCCACTGCACCGTCTGTGTTTCATCCCAGGTCGGCTGCCCCATCGGGTGCCCTTTTTGCGCTACCGGACAGATGGGTTTTGAAAGAAACCTCACGCCCGGTGAAATCGTCGATCAACTCCTCTATTACGCCAGGCGCCTAAAATTAACCCCCATCCCCAACGGACCGGGCTTCATTTCCAACCTGGTGTTCATGGGCATGGGCGAACCCCTCGCCAATTATAAAAATGTGTGGTCAGCAATCGAACGCATCAACGCCCCGGATGGCTTCGGTCTTGGCGCGCGCAATATTACCATTTCCACGGCCGGCGTGGTGCCTCAGATTAATCAACTGGCTAAAGAGACTTTGCAGGTGGGGCTGGCGGTTTCCCTGCACGCCCCCACTGACGTATTACGGGATAAACTCGTGCCCCTGAACCAGAAACACCCGCTGGGAGAACTGCTTCCTGCCTGCAAGGAATATGCCGAACTATCCGGCCGCCGGATCACCTTTGAATATATTGTTTTTCACGGCTACAACGATACAGACCGCCATGCCCGCTACCTTGCCAAACGTTTGGCGGGCATCAACTGCCACGTGAATTTGATCGCCGCGAACCGCACGGAGATGTTCCGCTCGGAAACCCCCACCGGGCTGGATATGATGGCATTTCAAAAACAATTGGTTGACATGGGCATGAACTGCACCATCCGCAACAGCCGGGGGGTGGATATCGGGGGAGGCTGCGGCCAGTTAAGAAGCCGGATTTTCCCCCCGCCGCCCCTGCCCGAGACCCCGGTAAATCCTCAGACCTTACCCTGATATCAATAGTCTAAGCACAAACACTCTTCATCTCCCTTGCGTTTTACCTCCTAATCAGCTACTCTTTTGGGATAGTTTTTAAATCCCCGCACAGTGGAGGTAGTGGTGTTCTTTCGCAATAATCGCTGGATAACGGTAGCATCCCTGGTGTTGGTCCTTTTTATGGCGACTTCGGTGCGCTGTTTGGCCGCGGACGGCTCATCGATTGAAGATGTCCAGAAGTATGACCGGGCTATTCAGATTATGGCTATGCTGCTGGTCGGTTTTGGATTCCTCATGGCTTTCCTGAGAAAGTACGGCCGCTCCGCCCTGACGGCGACTTTTCTCCTCGTGAGCGCAGCGCTGCCGCTGTACATGCTTTTAGACAGTGCCGGAATTTTCGGCAGCGCGACCCCGTTAGAAATTGACCGCTTTGTGCTGGCGGAGTTCGCGGGGGCCAGCCTACTGATTTGCGCCGGGGCATGCCTGGGCCGGCTTAAAATGTACCATTATATCGTACTAGCTCTGTTATTCGTCCCGGTATATATGCTGAACGAATGGATCGTACTGGAGAATGGCCTGGGGCTGATCAAGTTGGGCTCGGTAGTCGATACCGGCGGCTCGATCGTAATTCACGCTTTCGGGGCGCTGTTCGGGTTGGGCATCGTCCTGGCCATGACCAATAAAAAGGAACCGGCGGCTCTAATCGAATCCGATTACACCAGCGACCGATTCTCGATGCTGGGTTCTATGGTGCTGTGGGTCTTCTGGCCCGGCTTCTGCGCGGCGCTTGTTGCCCCTGATCAGGTGGCTTACACCGCGGTCAATGTCGTCTTCGCCCTATGCGGTTCAACCCTGGCAACTTATCTGGGAACCGTCGCCTTACGGCGTAAAATTTCAATTTCCGATATCGCCAACGCCTCTCTGGCGGGCGGCGTCGCCATCGGCGCGACGTGCCTGTTTGCGAACCACCCCACGGCTTTCATCATCGGCATACTGGCGGGCACGCTCTCCACCTTCGGCTTTGCCGTAATGCAGTCCCGGTTGGAGAGAACCTTCAAGTTCATCGATACCTGCGGCGTGACCAACCTCCACGGCTGGCCGGGCTTGCTGGGCGGCATCGCGGCGGTGTTCGTGGTGCGGGGGATTGATGCAGGGTCACAGTTTGCCGGAATAGGCATAACCATATTGATGGCGCTAGTACCGGGATTTGTGGTGGGGCGGATCATGCTGGCCATGAGCGGCATCAGAAAGCATTATGACGATTCGGTAGAAATCATCGTCGCCACTGAGAATGTTTAAGTAATTAAGGTTGTACAAAACCCCTTCCCGCTTTTTTAGTGGGGAGGGGTTTTTTGTTGCTGCTCTACGTGCTTTTGGGTGGCTTTTCCTCGGGCTTTTTCATCGGCTTTGTATAATCCGGAGTCGCGGTTTCCGAATCATCTAAAGTATAAGACCCATCAGGATTTTTCGGCATATTGTTTTTCCCCGTAATTCGCCCGTGCTATTTCACCATCTGTAAAACGGCTTCTTTTTCTTCAGCTTCTCCACCCCGCACCGGAAACACACCCCATTATGGCAGCTAATCACCCCGCCGCAATCGGGACATGTCCACTTTTCCGCTTCCTGTTTCAGGAACGCCGTTATCCCATGGTCCCTGATAATTTCCAGATTCTTGATCTCGCTGGTGCGGTAAAATGTCCGGTACCGTTTATCCAGCCGTTTGATCGTATCGCAGGGAAAATCCCCGCATTCGAAGCAGAAATATAATTCGTGCTTGCGCCGGGGGGAGCAGCTTTTCTTTCCACAATTCCGGTTGCCGGCCCGGCAGCCGGCGCAAACCGTGATCTTCACGCCCTGCTTCGGGAGTTCATACAGACCGGCCAGATACCGCGCGCAGACGCCGCAGTTCATCCCGCAAGGTGCTATCAGCTTGTTTTCAAATTGAATCAAGCCACAAACCTTTTAATGATCTCCGTCAGGTCGGTTATATCCTTGATATAGGCAAATTCCTGGACGCCATGAATGCGGTTATCCGGGCGAATCACGCCCAGCCCGAACTCCTTGGCGCCCCACCCCGCCACAATATGCCCCAGATCACCGGAACCCATGGACCCGTATTTGCCCGCCTTGCCCGTAACATCCTTGATAATGCCGGCCAGCTCATCGATGTAGGGACTGGAGCGGGGCGCATCGCCGGGAATCGTATATACCTTGGAAAATTCCCATTTCACGCCCGGCACGCTGTTTAGTGTATCCACGATTTCCTGGCGGGCTTCCTCCATGTTTTCTTCCGGGATCAGCCGCCGGTCCACGACAATGGTACAGGTATCCGGCACGATATTCACTTTCAGACCGCCGTTGATCATGTTGATGTTCAAACGGCCTTCCATCTGGGCTATGCCGGAGTCGGGGTCGGCGGGCACACGTGACTTGCGCGCGATCACTTTCGGTTTCAGCTTGAGTAGCGCATCCATCAGCAGGACGGCGTTCTCCACGGCGTTAACCCCCATGTGGGACATCGCGGAATGAACGGA
>JANYKH010000135.1 GCA_025358235.1 Chloroflexota bacterium | reverse complement strand
GGAGTGGGAGTGGGAGTGGGAGTGGGAGTCGGTGTAGGTGTAGGTGTGGGCGTAGGGGTAGGGGTTGGGGTGGGAGTAGGCGTAGGCGTAGGAGTTGGGGTGGGGGTAGGTGTAGGAGTAGGAGTCGGAGTGGGTGACGGTCTGGGAGTAGTGGTTGGTCTGCCGTCGCGGTCATCGTTGTCCTTGCCGCCGCGGTCATTGTTGTCCCTGCCGTCCCGGTCATCGTTGGACTTCCCGCTATTACCCTTGTCACCACGTCGAACGACGCCACGGTCACTGCTACCGTCATCGCTACTGCGCGACACGCTCTTGGATCCTTCCTGATCATAACTCGGTCCGCTGGCCTGGATTAATACTGAATCGTTGCTGCCTCTGCTGGCGGATGCCGGGTTAAAGGATACGAGTGCGCTAATTCCCACGATAGTTACCGTGATTCCAAGTGCGCCGATGAGTTTTCCGATATTCATTAGGTTTTCCTCCTGACAATTTTGTAAAAGTTGGTGATGATCGGGGGGCAACCCAGCACCTTGCTTATGACATGCCTCAACAAGGCAGAATAAAACCCCTTCCAGTATTAAAAACAGGCCCGGGCTTGTTTTGTTACAGGTTATGCCGCTGATAACCCATTAATATTTTGGTTTAACCACTGTGGCTTCACGCGATTTCAGGTCTCATCAGCTATGAAAATGAGTATTAATACCTCTTCCACAGCCTTAAAAATCCAGCCCGGCGGTAGAGCAGTACTTTAGTTTTGGGAAAGATGGGGAATTGTCTGCCTCATCCCGACGGCATCCAGTTGGTACAAATTAGGTATTTAACACAATTGATAATACAACGCTTATGGCGCATTATATTACTAGATGCGGATATATAGATATATGGAAGGGAAGATATTATAAATGGATAACTACAAAAAAGAGGTATTCAAACTCCAGGCAGATATCTGCAAAACCATGGCTGACGCGAACCGGTTGATGATACTGCACGAACTGAGACACGGGCCAAAATCCGTGGGCGAGGTCATGGCGGCGCTGGATCTGCCGCAGAGCAATGTTTCCCGGCACCTGGCGGTGCTGCGGGAGCGGGGCATCGTCCAAACGCGGCGGGAAGGCACCACGGTTTTTTACTCTCTGGCCAGTGAAAAAATCGGGGAAGCGTGCGATTTAGTGAGAGAAGTGCTTTCAGGTCAACTGGCGAATAACAAGGAATTGGCGGCCTCACTGGACAAGATGAGCGCGGGGAATCAGTAATTTACGGCTGGGGGGAAGAACAATGGGAAAGATCGGAACAGGCGAAAAACAATACCTGGAGACAATGTTCGGAAACCGGGTCTCACTCCGCCTGACAGAGAGAAAACTGTACGGGCATGACATCGCGGCGCTGCCGGGAATGGTAAAGCCATTTATTGGTGAGACTGTGCCGGAAGCGGTCGTCCAGCCGGAAAATGAAGACGAGGTAATAAAACTGGTCAAGTGGGCCAGGGGAAAGGGCATCGCGCTCACCCCCAGAGGCAAGGCATCATCCGGATACGGCGGGGTTCTGCCCACTAAAAAGGGCCTTGTAGTGGACTTTTACAGGATGAGCCGGATTATCAAAATCGACCCGGTTAAAATGACGGCGCGAGTACAGGCCGGAACGGTTTGGGATAAGCTCGACAAGGAGCTGGCCAAATCGGGATTAACATTAAGACTATACCCCTCCAGCTACCCCGGTTCCACCGCGGGCGGCTGGCTGGCGCAGGGCGGGGCGGGGATAGGTTCATTTGAGGCGGGGTGGTTCAGGGACAACGTTATCAGCGCGAGGGTAGTGCTGCCGGACGGCAATGTGAAGGAATTTACGGGCGCGGAACTGAACCTGGTCTCCGAACTGGAAGGCATTACAGGACTGATCAGCGAACTGACGGTCAAAGTCCAGAAGACAGAGGAACTGGAAGTGACGGCCACAGCGGTGCCCACCTCTGACGGCTTGCAGAAGCTTTTAACAAGCATTATCGAGAACGACCTGCCGATATGGTCGATATTATTTATCAACCCGCGGATGGCGGCGCTGCGCAACCAGGCCCCGCTCATGGAACACCTGGGGCACGCGTCCGAGAAGCGGGTCATGCTGCCGGAGGCTTACATCCTGACGCTCGCGTTCCGCAAGAAGGACGCCGCAAAAGTGAACGCCAAGATGGCCGACATATTAAAACAGTCCGGGGCGGAAAGACTGCCGGATGAAATAGCCCACCACGAATGGGAAAACCGGTTCAAAGTCATGCTCATCAAGAGACTCGGGCCGAGCCTGGTGCCCGCTGAGGTGGTGATTCCGCTGGACTCACTTAAGAAGGTGCTGGATGAGATCGGCAAGAAGATCAACCAGCCCGTCGTCAAAGAGGGTATAGTAGTCAGGCATGGCCGCAAAGGGAAACCGGAAGTGGTTATCCTGGGCTTTATCCCTAGCGACCAGCGCAAGCCAAATTACAGCTTTGTGTTCGGGCTGTCACTCTCCATCTTTAACATCGCCAAGAAGTACGGGGGCCGGGCCTATTCCACCGGTCTATATTTCACCAGCCGGGCCGACGAATTGCTGGGCAAGGCGCGAATCGAGAGCATCAAGAAATTCAAGGCGGAATTCGACCCGCAGAACCTGATGAACCCCGGCAAAGTTATCGCCGGCACGGCAGCCTCAAGAATGGTGGCACTCGCGGGGAAGTTTGACTGGGCAATCCGCCCCATGGGCAACAAGGTAGTGGCGGAGATCGGCGAGCGTTCGGCCAAGGCGGTCAAGAAGATTCCTGCCGATGTGGCGTGGTACGCCTATTCCTGCTCACAGTGCGGGTACTGCATCGACAGCTGCACGCAGTTTGAGAAGCGCGGCTGGGAAAGCCAGAGCCCGAGGGGCAAATGGTACTGGCTGCGCGAGTATATGGAAGGCAACGAGAAATGGGACCAGGCCATGGTGGACTCCATTCTGGCCTGCACTACATGCGAGGTCTGCAATAACAAGTGTTCCGTGTCACTGCCGATTGAGCAGTCCTGGATGAAGCTGCGCGGCGAACTCATCCACGAGAACGGGCTGATGACCTTCCCGCCCTTCGAGATGATGGCGGCGGCGCTGAGCAAAGAAGGCGATATCTGGGCGGGCTACCGCAAGGACCGTACCGCCTGGTTTCCGGCGGACATGAACGAAGCGCACGGTCCGGGCAAGAAAGCTAAAGCGGCCTATTTCGCGGGGTGTACAGCCAGCTACGTTGAGCACGACATCGGCATGGCGACGGTCAGGTTACTGGACGCGGCGGGGATCGACTTTGCATACCTGGGCAAGGAAGAAAGCTGCTGCGGCACGCCAATGATGGTGGCCGGTAAATGGGACGAGTTCGCGGAAGTGATGAAGAACAACATTACGGCCGTCAAAAAGACCGGCGCGGATACGGTTATCACGTCCTGCCCGGCCTGCGACATGATGTGGCGGCAGGTCTATCCCAAGTGGGCCAAGAAACTCGGCATTAACTATGATATTACGGCGAAGCATTACAGCGAAGTCATCGCGGACAAGATCAGAAGCGGCGAATTCAGCTTCCCGAAAGCGGATAAGGATACGGTGGAAGAGAC
>JANYKH010000113.1 GCA_025358235.1 Chloroflexota bacterium | reverse complement strand
CTCTCTTTATGCAGGCCATGCAGGATGCCCATAATTTCCTTGCCGGACTTGCTGTCCAGATTGCCTGTAGGTTCATCGGCCAAAACCACGGGCGGGTTTTTCGCCAAAGCGCGGGCAATGGCAACCCGCTGCTGTTCGCCGCCGGAAAGCTCGCTGGGGCGATGGTGTACCCGCTCCGCCAGTCCCACGATAGACAGCGCTTCCATAGCCGGACTGGTGTCCGAGGCCCCGGAGTATCTCAACCCCATTTCAACATTACGTAAAGCAGATAACTGGGGCAGCAGGTTAAAACTCTGAAAAATAAACCCGATCTTTTTGCCCCGCACCTCCGCCAGTTCGTCGCTGTTAAGCTGGCTAACCTCAAAGCCGTCAATATGGTAGTGGCCGGAGGTTGGCCGGTCCAGGCAGCCGACGATATTAAGCATGGTGCTTTTGCCTGAACCGGAGGGCCCCATAATGGCGACCATCTCGCCCTTGCGGACGTGCATGTTGACGCCTTTCAGCACTTCCAGGTCTCGGTTGCCCAGGTGATAGCTTTTGGTGATGTTTTCAAGCTTGATCAACGCCCGAACCCCCCGCTGCTGGGCATAAACGGCTGCTGCTGGGGTTTGGCGGTGGCGCCCGGTGTCGTCGAAGTTCCGGAGCTGACGGCAGCCCTGGTGTAAACAATCTGTTCGCCTTCGGCGAGACCGGATACTATCTCGGTGCTCTGCCAGTTGCTGAGCCCAGTCTGAATGGGCCGGTTCTCAATGCCGGCATCGGTTTTGACCCGGACCATATTCTGTCCGTTCTGTACAATAATAGCCTGGTTAGGCACCAGCAAGGCATCCGCCCGCTGATCAATGACGATGCTTACCGTCACCGACATACCTTCCGATAGTTGGACCGCCTGAGGAGCGGCGAAAGCGCCAGTCCGGTTAGAACTGGATTGTGCCCCCTGACCCTGAGTCTGTCCCTGGCCCGCGGGGGTCGACCGTGGTGTTGGGGTAGAAGTAGACGTGGCCTGAGGCTTGGCGGACGGCGTGGTAGTGACCTGGGGGCGAGCCGTAACCACCGGGATAGCGCGGGTCACCGGAGTGAGGGATTGCAATTCCACGCGCACTTTATAGTTGGCCACGCCCTGCTGGACAGTGGCTGTGGGTGCAATATAAGTTACTTTGGCGGGGAGAGTTATGCCTGACAGCGCATTGATCTGAACCGTAGCATCAGCGCCGAGTTTTAATCTAGCGAAATCTTTTTCACTCACGATGATCGCTGCTTCAAATTTGGTGGGGTCGGCGATTTGCATTGCGATGGTACCCTTCTTAACTTCATCGCCGCCGTTGACGTTAACCAGGGTCACAAATCCGGCAAAGGGAGCCTTAACTTCCGGACTGGCGTTTTTCACTTTATCTAAAGCTTTTTGGGCGTCGGCAACGGCGGTATTGGCGTCATCAATGGCAGAATCCGCATCATCGACGCCGGTTTTGGCATCATCGACGGCCCGCTGTGCATTCTCAATACTTATTTTGCCGTCCTCTGCCGCCTTCGGAATGCCATCCTGAGCGTCCTTAAGGTTAGCCTGCGCAATCGTCAGTTGTTTCTTTTTAATGAGGACTTCATTCGGGTCAGCGCCGGTGAGAATCGCGTCCAGCTTGGCGTTAAGGACTACTATTTTACTCATTTCGCGCTCGATCAATTTACCCCAACCGGCGGGATCTCCGAAGGGATAGGCCGTCTGCTGGTATTCTTTAGCCGATCTCAGGTTTGATTCGGCGGCTTTAATATCAGCGATTACGGCATCAGCTTCCGGCCAGTGATTGACGTCCTGAGAGTTAGAAAGGGCGGTCTCTGCGGTTTTAAGGTTTATCTGAGCCTGTAAAAGCGCCTGTTCCTTTGCGGCGATCTGAGTTTCTACCTGTTTTTTGGTATCCGCCAAACTCCGCTCGGCAGTGGTGACTTTTCGTTCCGCATTAACTTTGTTGCGTTCGGCGGTCGTTACTTTGCGCTGGGCGGCGGTAAGCTGTCTATCAAGGGTGGTAACCTGGGCTTCCCAGTCATCGG
>JANYKH010000034.1 GCA_025358235.1 Chloroflexota bacterium | reverse complement strand
CCTGGTACAAGAATCACAGTCTGCTCTGGTGGGTCTTCATCCCATCTTTAATGACCCACTTCGTTTTCACTATGGCCCACGTTTTTATCGGCAATGGATGACCGCCCTTTAGAAAATAGGTACTTTTCCGTACTTGCAAATTGTCAACTTATAAGTTAACATGAAAATAAAGCTAATTCGAAAGGGACATTTTTATGATATTTATGCCGTCACTACTGACGGGGAGTGCCCATTCGAAGATTATTTAAAGAAACTTGAAAATGAAAACCCCGCTTCGTTTAAAGCGCTCTTGACGATCCTGGCAAGACACGCTGATCATGGTCAAATCTGGGACGACCAGAAGTCCAAACCGGTTAAAGGAACTCCGGGTCTGTTAGAGTTTAAAACCACGCAAGGTGCCAGAGTGCCTTATTTTTATTTAAAGGGGAAACGGACGATTTTAACTCATGGGTTCGACAAAGGTGCACCAACCGCACCTGAATATAAAAAAGCAAGCGACGCAATGAAGGAATTTGAAGAAGGATAAGAAGATGGCAAACGAAAATATTCCCTTATTGCAACAATATGAAAAGGAGTACTCAGAAGATCCTGAGTTCATCGCTCAAGGGTTGGCCCTGAAAGTAACTGAGGAAATGCTTCAATGCCTCGACGAAAAAGGCGTGTCGCAGACTGAACTCGCCGATCAAATGGAAGTATCCAGAGCTCATATTTCTCACATTTTACGAGCTAAACCAAACATGACCCTTCTCACAATAGCAAAAATAGCCGTTGCCTTAAAAGTGAAACCTGATGTATGCCTAGATACAGAACCGTGGCGGATTCCGTCCGGTTTAAGTTTGACTGTCAATAATGGGGCCACGCTTTCGAGTGAAAATGTCGCGGCGAACGCTGCCGATATTGAGCCGAATTTGGAAGCCATCACAGCATAGTAAGGAGCGTTAATATGAATTTATCGTCGGAGATGAAGACCGTATTTGTCAATGAGCTAAAACTCGTCGTGGAAAATATGAGGAAATCCAAGACTATTCCCGAAAAAATGTATTATTTCAGCGCGTCTTTTGGGATGGCACAGAGAATATTCAATATTGAATATGACCCCGAATTAAACTTTATCCACAATGTGATTCATGCTTCTTATGGTTTTATAAATAATACTTTACAAACCATATCCAAGGGGCAGTCTATCCCGACGCTACCTCCTGAACTCTTTCCTCGAATTGAAGAGTCCATCGATGAGCTAATAGCTTTAATTGAAGCGGATCAGCCCATCTACCAAACTCTGCAAAAAATATCCAATCTTGGTTTCAGCGCATCAGGCAACGGATATTATTTATATCAAAAGGGTATGATCGAATTTTAATTTGAACGTCGCTATCTATTGCCGCGTAAGCACACAGAACCAGGCTGAGGATGAACTTTCTATCCCCGGCCAGGTTGAAGAGTGCCGCAAATATGCCAACGAGCGGGGCTGGACCGTCGTCAAGGTCTACCCGGACGCCGGCATCTCCGGCCGCACCGATGAACGCCCGGGCCTGCAGGAGATGTACCTCCACGCAAAAGAAAAGCCGCGCCCCTTTGATATTATCTTAGTATGGCGCGGCAATAGATTCTTCCGCAATGCTGAACACCGGCTGGCGTATTCTCGCCTGTTAAAACGTTACGGGATCCGTTTCATCTCCCTTCATGAGCCGGAACTTGAAGGATCCACCGGCCGTCTCATGGAGGCCATGCTGGGCGCCATCGATGAGTTCTATTCCCAGCAGTGCGCCGAGGACACCCTCCGGGGTCTCAAGCAGATAGCGAGACAGGGTTTCTCCACTGGCGGCCGGCCGCCGACCGGTTACCGTAACATCCGGAAAGCCGCGGGGATCCGCCCGAACGGCGAGCCCATCATGCGGACCAGCTGGGAGCCGGACCCTGAGATGTCCCTCAAAGTCCGCAGAGCATTCGAGATGTGCGCTGCCGGCAGCACCAACGTGGAGATCGTTCAAGCAACGCATATCGTCAGCGCCAAGAACGGATTATCGACGCTGTTGCGCAACCGGGCCTACCTCGGCGAGCGCGTCTATAATACCACCAGGAAGTCGGACAAGAAATCAATCCGGATTAAGAATAATCCTGAGGAATACATCGTTACTCCAAACGCCCACCCGGCATTAATTTCTCAAGAAATATTCAACCAGGTACAGAATATACTGGACCGCAAAAAACCGAATAGGGTCGGCAGGAGTTGTAACTATCAAGAGAGACTATATCCTCTCCGGGCTCCTATGGTGCAAGGAACACGGCGTGCCGTATTCTGGTCACACCACGTCGACAACTGACTATTACGCCTGCGGCCTGCGTCAGAAAGTAGGCAAGAAGGCCTGCCCGTGCCACTGGCTGAAGAAATCCCCCCTGGAGCAACAGATAATCGAGGCCCTCAAAGAAAAGGTCATCCGGCCGGATTTGGTCCGGGACAGTTTAAAGGCTCTCTATGAAGAGCGGGCACAGAATAAGCACGAAGACGACTCCGAGGAAAAGCAGATTAAACAGCAGCTGCGCCAGGCTAAGACGGAACTAGAACGAATGAATCAGGCTATCCTTGCCGGCATCAACCCGGAGGCCTTAGCCGAGAAGATAAACAGCCGTCTTGACCTTCAGGTGGAACTGGAGAAGCGCCTGGTAGATATCAAGCGGGAGCGGACAGTTTCCGAGGAACTGCCTGAGATAACCGATGAGCTGATAGACGGGCTGGTGGCCAAGTTTAAAACACTGTTTGCGACTCAGGACCTGGGCGCCATGAAAGTATTACTGGCGCGGTTTATCGATCGCATTGATATTTCAGAAAATAAGATGCACATCTTCTATTCTGTGACTACTTCAGAGGAAAGATTTGTGCGAGTCATTGGCGACCCCAGGGGGATTTGAACCCCCGATCTCCACCGTGACAGGGTGGCATGT
>JANYKH010000028.1 GCA_025358235.1 Chloroflexota bacterium | reverse complement strand
GAACCAGAAGCCGCAGGCAACACCCCGCCCTTTCCCCTCACCTTCCCATTTTTCGCGACCAGCCAGATAATCGCGCATTTTAACCAGCACTTGTTTACAACCAATACGGGCGAAGGCGCCACCGGCGGTCATTAGATCGCCCTCTTCCGGGGCGTTCTTTAAACGGAATTCGATGGGATCCATCTTCAAAGCTTTCACCATCTCATCTATCTGAGACTCGATCGCGAAAGCAGCCTGCGGTGCGGAAGGTCCCCTGTACGGTCCGGAGGGTGTTTTATTGGTCAAGACACTGAAAGTTTCAACCTGCAGGTTAGGCAAACTGTAGGGATTAAGACCGGTGATGCTCCCGACAGGGATTGCCGGTGTGCCGCCCATGCCATAAGCCGCCCCGAAGTCATAAACCATTTTTACGGCGGCGGCGGTCAGTCGTCCCGTTTTGTCCGCGCCAAGTTTCACCGTGATAACGGCGGGGGCGGCGGGGCGGTTGACTTTAAGCACTTCTTCACGAGTGGTCACCAGCTTAACCGGCCGCAGTGTTTTCTGAGATAACAGGGCACATAATCCGCCAAATACCTGATGTGATTTGCCGCCGAAAGCGCCGCCGCTTTCCACGGGGACTACCTTAACGTAATTGAGGGGTATTCCGAGGAACTCACAGATTAGCTCTCTCGCCTCAAAGGTCCCCTGATTATCATTCCAAACGGTAATTTTGCCGGACGCGTCCGCACTGGCCACGGTGGCGCGAGGCTCCATGTAGCCCTGGTGGACGATTGAGGTATGATAGGTGTTCTCCAGGACGACGTGGGCACTTTTAAAACCGGTTTCGACGTCGCCGCGGATGTTCTTCGTATACCAGAACAGGTTGGTCGGGCTTCCACTTTCCCGGTTTTCATTAGTGCGTACTTCGGGATAAATAACCGAGCTCCCCGGTTTCATGGCCTCAACAGCATCCAGCACCGGAGTTAATTCTTCGTATTCCACTTCGATTAAACGGACAGCTTCTTCAGCAATCTCACGAGTGACCGCTGCCACCGCCGCGATAGGCTGCCCCGCAAAAAGAATCCGGTCTTCCACCAGACAGGGGAGCATAGGGTTCGGGTAAGGGTTATTCTTGTGTTGGGGAGGCGCATCAGATGCGGTGATGACAGCCTTCACACCGGGGAGGGCTCTGGCTTTTTCGGTATTAATGCGGACAATTTTGGCGTGAGCGACGTTAGACCAGAGTATTTTGCCGTGCAGCATATTCGGTAAGCAAAGATCCGCAGCGTATATCGCTGAACCGGTTACCTTGGAATAGGCATCGGCCCGGCTATGGCGTTTCCCGATTACTTCATTTTCAGGCATGGCATTGTTCCTTTCCGGTAGCGGTCTGTTTTAATATCGTTCTGACGATTTTGTCATAACCTGTGCAGCGGCAGATGTTGCCGGCTATGGCCTGCCTTATCTCGATTTCGGTGGGGTGGTGGTTCACATCGATGAGGGCTTTAGCGGAGAGCAACATTCCCGGCGCGCAGAAGCCGCACTGGATGGCGCTCTCATCTATAAACGCCTGCTGGAGGGGATGAAGTTGTCCATCTTGAGCCAGTCCTTCGATGGTCGTGATATTATTGCCTTCCGAATCGATAGCAAGCACCAGGCAGGAGTTAATGGCTTTGCCGTCCATAATTACGGTGCAACTTCCGCAGTTCCCGGTGCCACAACCTTCTTTAGTGCCGGTTAGTCCCAGGTCATATCGCAGGGCATCAAGAAGTGTTTGCCGGGGCTCAACCGCGACTTCATGCACTTGGCCGTTTACCGTGAGGGCGATAAGTTTTTTCATTTGGATTTAACTCCACCGGCTGATGCCGCCTGCCAGGCATTGGTTAGCGTTCGGCGGGCAAGTACCTTTACAATCTCGCGTCGGTATTCCATTGAAGCGCGCAAATCGGATATCGGGCGGGCTTCCAGTGAAGCCTGTTCCGCAGCTTTTTCAAGCAGATCATGATTTAATACTTTTCCGGTTAAACCTGCTTCGGCCTCGATTGCTCTGATTGGGGTTGGAGCCATAGCGCCCATTGCGATTCTGGCCTGGGTGCAGCGCCCGGTTTCATCCAATACCAGGAAAGAACCAACACCGGCTACGGCGATGTCCATTTCCTCTCTGGGAGTATGTCTCATGTAACAGCCGGCGGAGTGAGGGGGAGGGGTGGGTACTTCTATCTCGACGAGTAGTTCATCTGCGGTCATTACCGTTTTTCCCGGTCCGCGGAAGAATTTCTCCATAGGCAAAATCCGTTGCGAGTTGTTTCCCGCGATTACTGCTCTGGCCCCGAGACATAACAGCGCCGGGGGAGAATCAGCGGAGGGAGCGGCGTTGCAAATATTGCCCCCAGCCGTGCCCCGGTTCCTGACCTGTACCGACCCGATTAAGGACATAGCCTGATACAGGATATTGAACCGGTTTTTTACCTCATTAAAAGCGATGATTTTAGCCAGCGGCACCGCGGCGCCAATGTGCAAAGAGTTGCCGTCCCATTCAAGCCGGTTTAGTTCCTGGATCTTCTTAACGTCAATACAGGCTGATGGATTAGCCCGGCGGTCCTTCATCTGGACAATCAGGTCGGTGCCGCCCGCCAACAATCTGGAGTGTTTGGTTTCTCTGAGCAGGGAAAGTGCTTCGCTGAGAGAACGGGCTGAAAGATATTGGAAGTCAATCATTCTCTTTTCTCCCGGTAGATGGAAGGGGTCGCAACCCATATTTAGCTAAGAACTGAATTTCATATTATTGCGTTGACTATACTTTGTCAATCATTTAACTAAACGTTAATTTATTATATCAAAATATTAAACAGGAATAATATGCCAAAGGATTGGTTAGGCCCCGATAGAATAAAGTAAATTAAATGGCGGGCCCGCCAGTCAACGAGTCTTTTGTGGTGCGGTATGGATATTGAATGACGTTTACCGGATAATATTTACTACTTCCGGTTTTACTATCTTGAGGGCTTTCTCATCAAAATAGTCAATAAATTTTGGCATCTGAGATTCTTTGGTGAAATTGTTTGTGATCAACCAGCGAGCTTCATCTTCCATGGCGGTAACGAGAGCCTGTTCCATTGACAGCTCAAAAGTGTATTGAGGCCAGACAGAATCGATGAAGGTGCGTTCAAGTCCGAGTTTTTTCTGAACGATAGATTTGGCGTCATCCGGAGAGCGCAGCAAAAATGACTCTGCTTGAGCGAGCGATTTCCAAAACAGGATAATGGTTTCTTGATTCCCCGCCGTCCATTCAGCAGTACCAATAATATTGCCGAAAACGGGTTGGCTGCTCTGGACCTGCCAGACAATCGTTTGGTTTGTGAAACGGTCTATTATTTGGGTAGTGTAGGGCGCCCATCCCACGATTGCGTCAACATCACCCGCAGCGACAGCATCCTGCAATTTTGTTGGTGGTAAATCGACCATTGTAACGGACTTAATATTCATCCCGTTAAGTTCAAGGAACCTGCCCAGGTAGAATTCTGAACTTGTGCCTTTGCCGAGCCCAATTCGTTTGCCGGCCAGATCAGCGACTTTCAGGACGCCGCGGTTCTTCATGCCTATCAGGTTCGTAGTCAATGTTTTATCCATCGTGCCGAGAACTTTGATGGGCTGTTTCTGAATGATATTGCCCACGGTCACAAATTCCGCGACGGTAGCCAGATTCGCTTCACCGCTCAGAATCGCGTTCGTAGTGGCGATTCCCGTATCAAATTCCTTGATCGTAACTGCAAGACCGTTTTCGTTAAAGTAGTTCTTTTCTTCCGCGATATAAACCAGTGCAGAGGCTGTGAGGTGAAGATTAGCCAGCGTCATGGATTTGGGTGGACCGGAGAATCCCCCTGGGGAACAAGATGACACCAAAGTGGAGAGGAGAAGGATTGAAGTAATGATTATCGTTAAGGGGATTTTAGCCAATTGATGTTTGTTCGCAGGCATAATACGGCATTGTAGCACCAAATTAAGAGAATATCCACCATATCATGGGGAAATTTGTAAAAAACAGGGTATATTTGTGAAATTAAAAAGGAAAGTGTGCAGAGGGGATTCGTTAGACGTTGTGTTCCTGAGGCTATAAAATGGTGGGCCACTCTGGACTCGAACCAGAGACCCCAGTCTTATCAGGACTGTGCTCTAACCAGCTGAGCTAGTGGCCCACAAGATATTTCCCATTTTAAGGCAAGACGCGCCGAAAATCAAGTTTAGAGCCGGAGCGAATTGATAACGGGACATGAACTTTCCTTTCCACTTGATCATCAATATATACCGGGTTCTATTGACAGAAAACGGCTGGCTGTTGTAATATAACGGCATACGGAAACTGTTTTCCGTATTGTTCAGAAAGATGATACCGGCAAGCAGGCAGGTTATAATTAATATTATCGCTTTTATGAGGTATAAAACATGCTTGCCATAATCGACTACGGCGCCGGGAATATAAGAAGCGTGGTGAACGCTTTTCGCGCTCTGGGTGCGGAACCACTGGTTTCCAACCGTCCGCAAGATATACTTAAAGCCACCACGGTTGTCCTGCCGGGGGTCGGCGCTGCGGGGGCGACGGTTAAAAGTCTGAATGAACAGGGTCTCAGCGAGGCCATTTCCCGCGTTATCGAGGACGGAAGGCCATTTTTCGGAATCTGCATCGGGCTTCAGGTTTTGCTGGATTCCACAGAAGAAGGCGGAGATGAAAAATGCCTCGGTATTATACACGGCAAAGTGGTAAAGTTCCCGGCCGGTTTAAAAGTGCCACAAATGGGCTGGAACCAGGTAAAACAGGTAAAGCCCCACAAGATATTTAACGGGATTCCGGATAATGCTAATTTCTATTTTGTGCATAGTTATTATGCAGTGCCGGATGACCCCGATGTTGTCACCGGCATAACCGAATACGGTAAGCCTTTTTGCAGCATGATCGCCTACGATAACGTTATTGCGGCACAGTTCCATCCTGAGAAAAGCGGCGAGTATGGCTTGAAGATGTACGCAAATTTTCTGAAGCTCGCGAAGGGGGCGTGATATGTTAACCAAAAGAATCATCCCCTGTCTCGATGTTAAAAACGGGCGTGTTGTCAAAGGCACGAGTTTCAAAGGACTGCGTGATGCCGGGGATCCGGTGGAACTGGCCAGCTACTATTATAAGGAAGGCTCTGATGAACTGGTCTTCCTGGATATTACCGCCACTCCGGAAGGCCGTAAGACCATGGCAGATATCGTGGAGCGAATTTCAGAAAAGGTATTTATACCTCTAACCGTGGGCGGGGGCATCAGCACGACGGATGATGTCCAAAAAATGCTGCGGGCCGGCGCGGACAAAGTTTCCATTAATACTGCCGCGGTTGTTAATCCCAGGATACTCAGCGAGGGCGCAGAGCGTTTCGGCAGCCAGTGCATCGTAATTGCCATAGACGCCAAACGGCTACCGGGCGGCGGGTGGCAGGTTTATACTCACAGCGGTCAGAAGCCTACCGGGATTGATGCAGTTAAATGGGCCCAGAAAGCCGTAAAGCTGGGGGCCGGTGAGATTCTTCTTACCAGTATCGATGCCGACGGGCACCGCGTGGGTTATGACATCGAACTTACAAGGGCGGTCTCGGAAACGGTGAGCGTGCCCGTTATCGCTTCCGGCGGAGCCGGTTCCCTGGAAGATCTTTGCAAAGCCCTTTTGGATGGCAAAGCGGACGCAGTTCTGGCGGCCAGTATTTTCCACTACGAGCAATTTACCATCCGCCAGGCCAAAGAATTTTTAAGATCGCAGAATATACCGGTCAGACTTTAAACCCAAAATAAAATTAGCCTTAGGGGTATCAAGTCGGTCCGGTAGTTATAATTTTACGAAGAGGACGGCTGATGAATACTAATACCGGTGATACCGCCTGGATACTGATTTCCGCTGCACTCGTCATGCTGATGACGCCCGGTCTGGCCCTGTTTTACGGAGGCATGGTCCGGCGCAAGAACCTGCTCTCCACGATGATGATGAGTTTTTCCGCGCTGGGACTCGTGGGCATCCTGTGGATGCTTTACGGTTACAGCCTCACCTTCGGACCTGACCATTGGGGGATTATTGGCGGGCTGGATTGGGTAGGATTCCGGGGTGTTGGGGCGGAACCTTCTGCGGTTTATGCCACTACTGTTCCGCACCTGGCGTTTGCCATTTATCAGGCCATGTTCGCGGTTATTACAGTCGCTCTGATTACTGGAGCGGTCGTCGAGAGGATGAAATTCAGCGCCGTCCTGCTTTTCTCAGCGCTCTGGTTTACTATTGTCTATATTCCGGTGGCCCACTGGGTGTGGGGATCGGGGGGTTTTATGGCACGTATGGGCGTTATCGATTTCGCCGGCGGTATCGTCGTTCATATCACGGCTGGAGTTTCCGCCATGACCATGGCTCTTTTACTGGGACCCCGGAAAGGCTATCTCGCCGGGGACAAGATGGAACCCAACAGCATCCCCCTGGTAGCCATCGGCGCGGCTCTGCTCTGGTTCGGCTGGTTTGGGTTTAACGCCGGCAGTGCCCTGAGCGCCAATGCCGTCGCCGTAAACGCTTTCGTCACGACTAACACCAGCGGTGCCGCGGCGGGTCTTACCTGGATGTTCCTGGGCTGGTACCATGGCCGTCCCAGCCTGCTTGGAACAGTTACCGGGGCCGTGGTTGGTCTGGCTGCGGTAACTCCGGCGGCAGGCTTCATTACGCCCATGGCCGCCATTCCTATCGGCATTATCGCCGCCTTTATCTCCTATTACGTTATGATCTGGCGGGCCGCCGGTAAAAGGGTTGATGAA
>JANYKH010000329.1 GCA_025358235.1 Chloroflexota bacterium | reverse complement strand
CTGTGCTTGAAGCCGCCGGAGTGAAGGATATCCTGACGAAATCCCTGGAACTTCCAACCGGACCAACGTGGCGCGGGCAACCCTGCTGGCGTTGAGCCGTCTGAAGGATCCTAAGGAAGAACTGGCTCGCCGCAGGAGCATCCTCCAGCCCCAGAAAGAGCAGCAGGCCGTACCACCTAAGGAGGCTACTACAGGTGCCTAAGATTCGAGTTACGTTGATTAGAAGCGGCAGCGGCCGCAAAGATAACCAGATGCAGACTCTTGCTGCACTGGGTTTTCACAAGATTAACCAGAGTGTCGTCCACGAAGACTCCGCTTCAGTACGCGGCATGATTAGCACGGTGAGGCACCTGGTCAAAGTGGAGGAAGTTCAGTGATCGCGCAGGATAATATACACCCGAATATCGGCGCCACTCACCGGCGTAAAGTAGTGGGCCGCGGCAATGGCAGCGGTCATGGCAACTACGGCGGGCGGGGCAAAAACGGTCAGAAATCACGCAGCGGCTACAGCCGGCGGCCCGGTTTTGAGGGCGGCCAGTTACCGCTTATCAAGAGATTACCTGAAAAACGCGGTTTTTTCAGCCGCAACAGGGTTTCATACAATGTGGTTAACACAGACCAGCTTAACGGCTTTGAAGCAGGCGTGGAAGTAACTCCCGAACTGATGATCGAAGTTGGGCTGGTAAAGAACGGCAATCTGCCCATTAAGGTCCTGGGCTTCGGCGATATGGACCGGGCTTTAACCATTAAGGCAAACAAGTTCTCGGCATCCGCGAAAGCGAAGATTGAAGCCGCCGGCGGCAAAGCTGAAGAGGTAGTATATGCATCAAAGGCAGACTAAACCGCGTTTGCTCCAGGCAATGATAGACGCATTCAGTCTGCCTGATCTCAGGCGGAGAATTATTGTTACCCTGGGACTTCTGGTCATATTCCGTTTTGTGGCCCACGTGCCACTGCCCGGAATCAACCAGGCGGCTCTGGCTAACCTCTTCGAGCAGAGCGCCATCCTGGGCATGCTTGACCTGTTCAGCGGCGGCGCGATGCGCAACTTCAGCATCGCGGCAATGGGTGTTTACCCGTACATCACCGCTTCAATTATCATTATGTTGATGGTCCCGGTTATTCCGGCGCTGCAAGCGCTTTCCCAGGAAGGGGAAGCGGGGCGGAACCGGATTAATCTTATTACTCACTGGCTGACGGTGCCCCTGGCGGCAATCCAGGGCTACGGCCAGATTGTAGTTATGCAGCGGGCCAACCCGCCCGTACTGCCTTCAGATCTGGGGATTATTTCTATCGTCGCCTCCGTGCTTTCAATGATTGCAGGGACGATGTTCCTGGTCTGGATCGGCGAGTTAATCACGGAATACGGTATCGGCAACGGTATCTCGATCCTGATTTTCGGCGGTATCGTCGCCGGCTGGCCTCAGCTTGTAGGCCAGGGTATAATCGGCGGCAGTACGAATCCGGTTGGCGTAGTCGTTTATGCAGTCTTAATTGTGGCGACTTTCGCGCTAATAGTAATCTTTACCGAGGCCCACCGGCGAATCCCGGTGCAATATGCACGCAGTGTGTTTAAGAGCGGGCGCATGTACAAGCAGACGGGCAGCAGCCACATTCCGCTGCGCGTCAACAGCTCAGGCATGATCCCGTTGATCTTCGCCATGTCCATGGTAATGTTCCCTGGCATTGTGGCGAGTTATTTCAGAACACCCGGCCAGACCGGTTTTGCGGACACGATTTATAATATCTTCAATCCTGGAACGGCGCTGCCGCTGGGGATGGTTTACTGGATATTGTACTTCCTGCTTTCAGTTGGTTTTACCTTCTTCTATACAACGGTAATTTACCAGCAGCAAGACCTGCCTGGGACCCTCCAGAAACAGGGCGGTTTTATCCCGGGAATCAGGCCGGGCAAGAATACGCAGCAATATCTGCAAAACGTGATTAACAAGATTACCTGGGCGGGCGCGTTGTTCCTGGCGTTCGTGGCGATCATGCCTTTCCTGGCCAGATCAGTCACTAACGTAACAGCGATCCAGCTTTCCAGCCTTGGCCTGCTGATTGTGGTGGGCGTGGTACTGGATACGATGAAACAGCTTGAAGCCCAACTGGTAATGAGACGTTACGAAGGATTCATAAAATAATGTACGTAGTTTTTCTTGGAGCTCCCGGAGCAGGCAAAGGCACTCAGGCCGGCGTAGTAGCTGAAAAGCTGAAACTAGCCCACGTGGCCACGGGCGACCTTTTCCGCGCCGCGCTTAAACAGGGCACTCCCCTGGGACTTGAAGCGAAGAAGTTCATGGAAAAAGGTACGCTGGTGCCGGATGAAATCACGATTAAGATGGTGATGGAACGGCTGGCTGCACCGGATATCAAGAACGGCGTTATCCTGGACGGTTTCCCGCGTAATACCGAACAGGCGAAAGCTCTTGATGCGGCGCTGCCGAAGACCGGCAAGAAAATTGACAAGGTTGTTTATATCAAGGTCTCCGAACCGGAATTGATCAAGAGACTGGCAGGCCGCTGGATTTGCCGCGATTGTCAGACCCCTTATCATGAGATCGATAATCCGTCCAAAGTTAAGGGCAAATGCGATAAGTGCGGCGGGCAGCTTTACCAGCGCGCTGACGATACGGTGGAGACCGTCAAGAATAGACTGAAAGTGTTTTTCGCGGAAACTGCGCCTCTTATCGAGTATTACACGAAAACCGGAAAACTGGTTGAAGTGAACGGCGAGGGGACCGTGGATTCCATCACAAAATCGATTATTAAGGCGTTAGGCGACAAGCCCACCCAAAAATGAGTATAATAGTAAAATCTGCCGAAGAGATCGCAGTAATGCGCGAGGCCGGCAGAATAGTCGCTGAGGTATTGAGTATTCTTAGCAAAGAAATAAAAGCGGGCATGAAGACCAAAGAGCTTGATGTAATTGCCGCGCGAGAAGCTGTCAAGCGGGGGGCAACCCCTTCTTTCAAAGGCTACCGGGGTTACCCGGCCAGTCTGTGTGCATCTATCAACGATGAGATTGTACACGGGATTCCGGGGAACCGGGTCATTAAAGAAGGAGACCTTGTCTCGCTTGATTTTGGCGTTATTTATAAAGGTTTCCAGGGCGACGCTGCTACGACCGTGGGAATTGGTGAAATTGCCCCTAAATCCAGATTGCTGATGGAAGCAGGAAAAGGGGCTCTGGCAGCCGGGATCAAGGAAGCCAGGGCTGGCAAACGTTTGGGGGATGTCTCATCCGTGATCCAGAAATTTGCGGAAGGCAAAGGATTCGCCGTGGTGCGGGAATATACCGGGCACGGCATCGGACGGGAAATGCACGAGGATCCACTGATCCCGAATTTCGGCGTGCCGGGTACGGGGCCAGTCTTGAAGAAAGGTATGGTTCTGGCGCTGGAACCCATGTTAAACGCCGGAGATTGGCGCACGATGACAATGCCGGATGGTTGGACGGTCCGCACGGCGGACGGCAGTCTTTCCGTTCATTATGAACATACGATAGCGATAACTGAAGGCGACCCGGAG
>JANYKH010000308.1 GCA_025358235.1 Chloroflexota bacterium | reverse complement strand
TAAGCTCAACGGCAAGGGCATGGCCGGCATAGCCGTGGCGGCGGACGATTGCGCCGCGGCGATTCCCAACCTGAAGACCTATGCTTCACTGTGCAGCATGAAATGGGTGGGCGGGGTAACCGCTCTGGCCTACAATACCGGTGAGGCCGAGAAGGTTCCGGGGCTGGAAAAGAGGTTGAAACGGCTGGCGGGGAAGATTTTAAAGTCTGCAAACGAGTAAGGAAGATCATTGCGAGCACAGCAAAGCAATCCGTAAGCCAAATATAAATGCGCTTAAGCGCTTATTGTCCCCTCACCTTAATCCTCTCCCTCAAGGGGAGAGGAAATTGGTTTGGAACTAGCAAGTAATCAGTATGCGTTAACTTGAAAGCGGTAGAGTGCGGGGAAGTAGTCTCTAATTCCCTCGCCCTTGACGGGCGAGGGTTAGGGAGTGGGTGAAATCCTAAAACAATTGCCCCCTTCCGGCAATGACCAGGTTTGTTTGATTTAACACTGGATAGCCGGAAGGGGGACAGGGGGATGGAGAAACCAAAGGAAATTGCTTCGTCGTTCTTCGTCCTCCTCGCAATGACTCTAAGCTGATCTCGTTTTAGCCTCTCCATCATGCTATAATTAGCCTTACATGGAAATTTTAACCGGACTTAATCCTGCCCAGCGTGAGGCCGTCGAGGCCATCAAGGGCCCCGTCCTCATCATCGCCGGCCCCGGGAGCGGCAAGACCCGCGTCATCACCCACCGCATCGCCTACCTCGTCAAAGTGGTGGGGGTTAATCCCCACCGCATCCTCGCCGTCACCTTTACCAACAAGGCGGCCAAGGAGCTGAAAGAGCGGTTGGCGGAACTGGTGGGCGACCGGGCGAAAGAACTGAGCGTGGGCACTTTCCACGCCGTCTGCGCCCGCATCCTGCGCACGGACGGCGCGGCCATCGGCATCAAGCCGGAATTTGTCATTTATGACGCGGATGATCAACTGAGCCTTGTGAAACGGGCTATCGCCGCGCTGGGCAATATCGATTCCAAGCAGTTCACCCCCAACTCCATCCTGAACCACATCAGCGCCGCCAAGAGCACGATGATTACCCCCGCGGAATATCTGGAGCGGGGCCGCAGCTATTTTGAGGAAGTCGTGCAGCGGGTTTACGCGAAATACGAGAAGTCGCTGGCGGAGTGCTCCGCGCTGGACTTTGACGACCTGCTGTTAAAAACCGTCCAGCTTTTCCAGACCAACCCGGAGATTCTGGCCAAATACCAGTCCCGCTACATTCACGTCCAGGTGGACGAATTCCAGGACACCAACCTGGTGCAGTACGAGTTTATGAAGCTCATCTCTGCCAAATACCGCAACGTCTGCGTGGTCGGCGATCCCGATCAATCGATATATTCCTGGCGCTCGGCGGACATCCGCAACATCCTCAATTTCGAAAAGGACTTCAAGGACGCCCGCATCGTCAAGCTGGAGCAGAACTACCGCTCGACGAAGAACATCCTGGACCTGGCGACGCATGTCATCGCCGCCAACAAACAGCGCAAGCAGAAAGACCTCTGGACCGAGAACGAGGCCGGCGTGCCGACCGTGGTCATGGAGACCTATACCGAACAGGAAGAAGCCCAGTACGTCGTTAATGAAATCGATGCCGCGATGCGCAAGGGCGAGGCCCGGCCCAAGGACTTCGCGGTGATGTACCGCACAAACTCGCAGTCCCGCGTACTGGAAGAGGCTTTTATCCGCTACGGCATTTCCTACCGGCTGGCGGCGGGCACCCGCTTTTACGAACGGCGTGAAATCAAGGACATGCTGTCCTACCTTCGCCTGATTTCCAATCCGGATGATAGCGTCTCCTTACGGCGCATCATCAACGTGCCGGGCCGCGGCATCGGCGACCGGGCGATTGAAGAACTCGGCATGTACGCCAGTTCATTGGGCTCCTCGGACTATCACGCACTGCAACTTTTGGGCACGGTAACGGAAAGCCCCCTCACCCCCCGCGCCCGCTCCGTCCTCGCCGTTTTTGCCGAGATTATGCAGGGGCTGGTAGCCATGAGCAAAGAGGCCAAACTGGTTGATTTGCTGGACGAGACCGTCACCCGGTCCGGCTACCGCAAGTACCTGGAAACCCAGCCTGACGGCGATGAACGATTAGAAAACATTATGGAACTGCGCACCGTGGCGCAGGATTACAACGATCTGCCGCCGGGGCAGGCGCTCTCCGCGTTTCTGGAAGGCGTCAGCCTGGTCAGCGACCTCGACAGTTTAGAAACTGGCAGCGATGCCGTGACGCTTATCACCTTACACCAGGCCAAGGGGCTGGAATTCCCCATCGTGTTTATCATCGGCATGGAAGAGGGCATCCTGCCGCATTACCGCTCCAAGGATGACCCCGCGCAGATGGAAGAGGAACGGCGGCTGGCCTACGTGGGCATCACCCGCGCCCGGCGGAAACTGTACCTCGTGCGGTCATTCCGGCGCACGCTGATGGGCAGCACCACCATGAATCCCCCCTCCCGGTTCCTCGAGGGGATTCCCCCCAAACTCGTCACCACTAAAAACCAGTGGGCCGGCGCCACCACGCCCAAAGCGGCGGAGGCCACCTGGCAGAGAGGCCCAGCACCAGGCTCGTCCACCGTTGTTCCCACGCCCGTCAAGACCACCACCGACCTCAAAGGCGGCGACCATGTCCTGCACGCCCAGTTCGGCGAGGGCACGGTGGTAAGCGTCCGGCCCGTCCGTGACGATATTGAGGTCACGATTGCTTTCCAGGGCTCGGTCAAGCGCCTTCTGCTCAGCATCGCCAAGATCGTCAAGATGAAATAAAGCCCTTCAATTAAGGAGGCCTTTATGACTAATTCAGTTATCTCCGCCCTCCGCGCCGAACTGGCGGCCAATACTGACCCTCAGACTCAGGCCAGCGGGGAACGTTTCTTCAAGGAAGCCGTCAAACTATACGGGGTCAAAACCGTCATCGTGGGGCGCATCGGCGCCCGCCATTTCCCGGAGATAAAACACCTCCCCAAAACTGAAACCTTCGCCCTGTGCGAGGAACTGCTGAAATCCGACTACATGGAAGAGTCATTCATCGCCTTTGACTGGGCCGACCGCCTTCGTCGGGAATATGAAATCGCCGATTTTGAGGTCTTTGAACGCTGGCTCAATCTTTATGTCAATAACTGGGCCAAATGCGATACCCTGTGCAACCATACTATTGCGGGGGTGGTGGACCGTTTCCCGGAACTGGTGGAAAGATTAAAAGTTTGGGCCAGGTCAGAGAACCGGTGGGTGCGGCGGGGGGCGGCGGTGACGCTGATACTCCCCGGGCGGGCCGGCAAATTCCTGCCGGATGTCTTTCAAATCGCGGACACATTGCTGATGGATAAAGATGATCTGGTGCAGAAAGGCTACGGCTGGATGCTGAAAGAGGCCAGTCGGAAACACCAAAATGAGGTATTCGGCTATATTATCAAGCATAAGGCGGTCATGCCCCGCACCGCCCTGCGCTACGCCATCGAGAAGATGCCGGAAGAATTAAGAAAGCAGGCCATGGCAAAGGGATAGGTAAAAAATGCTCCGGCCACCATCCCCTTAATCCCCTTCCATTCTTCATGTTGCGAGACGATTCAAGTTTTATCTTGTGGAAGGGGCCAATATCTTGGTATGTTCACCCTTTCCCTAGCCCTTTCCCTCCAGAGAAAGAGGACAAATAACCCAACCGGCTTCGATCTTTTTCCCTCACCCCTGAGTGTGAGGGTTAGGGAGCGGGTGAATCACTAAAACTATTGCCCCCTTCCGGCAAAACCGAATTTGAATCAGGTCAACCGCTGCTGCCGGAAGGGAAACAGGGGGTAGGCATAAAATACACAAACTCAAACGGATTGCTTTGGGTGCGCCTTCCTCGCAATGACAGGACGTTTTAGGTACAATAAATTAACCTGAAGCCCCCTTGATCAATACACGGTAGCGTGTATAATGAAAGTGATTGATGATAAAACTACTGGATAAAGACACCATTGCCCGTATCGCCGCCGGGGAGGTCATTGAACGGCCCGCCTCAGTGGTAAAAGAGCTGGTGGAAAACGCCCTGGACGCGGGGTCCACCCAGATTACGGTGGAGGTGCGGGGCGGGGGCATCGCCCTCATCCGCATCAGCGATAATGGCTGCGGCATACCCGCCGCCGAGGCTGAAACCGCCTTCGAGCGGCACGCTACCTCAAAGATCTCAAGTCTGTCTGACCTTGATTCACTGTCTACCCTGGGGTTCCGGGGGGAAGCTTTACCCAGCATCGCCGCGGCGGGGGATGTGGAAATGCTCACCCGCGTGGCCGAAGAGCAGGCTGCTACCCTGCTGAAGTTCGAAAGCGGGGTTTTAATAGAAAAGTCGGCCGGGTTCCGCACCCCGGGTACCACTCTGACGTTACGCAACCTTTTCCGCCGGATGCCCGCCAGGTTAAAATTCCTCAAGACCGAAGGTACCGAGGCCGGCAAGATCGCCGAGGTGGTCAGCCAGTACGCCCTCGCTTACCCTGAAGTGGCTTTCACTATCCAGAACGAAGGCAAGACCACCCTGCGCACCCCGGGCAAGGGCCGCCTGATGGAAGCCATGATCGAGGTATTTGGCCTGGAAACGGCGGATAAGATGCTGGAGATCACCGCCGATGGCTGGGACAGCGGCAAACGCATCAAGGTCAGCGGGTTCGCCGGAAGGCCGGAAGTGGGTCGTGCCCGTTCCGGATCAAGCCTGTTCGTCAACCGGCGCTGGGTGACCAGCCGCATTCTGCTGCGCGCCGTCGAGGAAGCCTACAGCGGGCTGCTGATGGTGGGCAAAAAGCCGCTGGTGGTGGTGAATATCACCGTCCCGCCGGAAGAAATCGATGTAAATGTCCACCCCGCCAAGACCGAGATAAAATTCCGGGACGAAGGCGCGGTCTTTGCTGCCGTGCAGCGCGCCGTGAGAAGGACCCTGCTGGAACAGACCGCCGTCCCGCAGATGGAAGAAACCGCCGCCCCCTTCCGTCCCGGCCCGTCTTTCCATACCTATCACCCCACTGCCTTCCCCTCCCAAAATGTCCCACTCGCAGGCCCACAGCTTGAACTGCGGGCCGCATTGCCCGCGCTGAGGGTGATCGGGCAGGCGATGGCCTGTTATATCATCGCAGAGGGGCCGGACGGCATCTACGTCATCGATCAGCACGCCGCCCATGAGCGCATCCTCTTTGAAAAAGTGACCCGCGCCCATCAGGCGAGAACGTTGGAAAAACAGGGCCTGCTGGAGCCCGCCCCGTTGCAGGTCGAGCCCGTGGCAGACCATATTTTAGTGGAAAACCGGAGCGAACTGGCTGATTTCGGGTTTGACCTGGAGCCGTTCGGGGACCGCACCTGGCTGGTGCGCGCCGTGCCGGGCGCCTTAAGCAAATACGGCTGGGCGGCGATGCTCCAGGAGTTGCTGGGGACGCTGGCGGGGGGCGGCAAAGGCACGCTGGAAACCTGCGCCATCGAGCTTATCGCCTGTCACGGGGCAGTGCGGGCAGGTCAATTACTGAACCTCGATGAAATGCGGCAGTTAATCCGGGACCTTGAAGCCTGCGAGAACCCCCACACCTGCCCCCACGGCCGCCCTTTGCTGATGCATTTGGGCAAGGCGCAGATAGAAAGGGATTTCGGCAGAAGGTAAAGGTAAATTTACCTATCCCCTTGCCCCTTCCCATTATCATCATTCCCTGTATTAAAGACTGATTTTATGGGAAGGGGAATCTATTGTAAAAGGACATACGTCCTTTTTGACCTAATGAATTTCCGTCCTATTACCGGTAAACCTTCGCGGACAAAGAATCGGTCGGGCAGATTTTCAGACGGGAACGGGTTTCCGCAGAGATCCATTGAATTTCTAACAAATTTCTAACAGAAATCCGGTACTTCCGTACCTGCCGGGACTGTTGACTCCGGGTAAAAGCGGGACTAGAATCTGGGGTAGCAATAAATGATCGATTTACCCGGAACTGATTGGAGGTGCTCCAATGAACGAAAAGAATATCGGTTATGTGCCCGAACTGATCGGGGTTTATTGCCCGACCTGTGGATCCAAGAACATCGCTTACACCGCCGGTAACTCGGCGCCAGTACTGGGACCCGTGAACTGGGTCTCCTTCACCTGCCGCGAATGCCGCCACGTCTTCGCGCGGCACCAGGTAAGACGGGAAGTCCCGCAAAAATAGGCGGCAATAAAGCCACCGAGGCTATTCCCGCAGGCCAGAATCCGGCTCCGCGGAACGGCGCACCAGTTCCCAGCGCACCATGCCGTTCTCGATCAGTAGCTGTATTTTCTTTTCCTGCGGACTGAGGGCGGAGTTGCCCGTTTTAATTTCCATGATGACGACCTCCTGCGGGTCGCCGCAGGAGAGGCCGGGGAAGACTACAAAGTCGATGGGGCTGCCGATAAAACGCGCCTCGGTGGGGTCATATTTGAACTCGGGGAGGAAGGGGGCCATCTGTTCGGTGAACTTGCCCCCCAATACCGCCCGGCTCTTGCCGATGGCTTCCTTGATGGCTTTCTGGCGCTCCAAGCCCCAGCGCTGATTTTCCTCGGCCTGCCACTGCCGGAACTGGTGCTGGAAATACAGCTTTACAGCGTAGTAAGTAGCCAGCACCAGCAAAACCGCCCCCGCCAGGATGATGAGAATCAGGAGGGGGACGGGCACTTCAGGAACCTCCCTGCTTCGTCAGCGGGATACCCTTTTTACACAGGGGGCATTCTTCCGGCGAGTAGGAAACAGTCTTGGAACGCAGGCAAGAGAACAGCGGGACGCCGAAATCAATCGGCTTGTCCGAGCGGTCGACCATAACGCCGACCCCCACCAGTTTGCCCCCCGCCTTATTAACGGCCGCAATAACTTCATTAACTGATCCGCCGGTAGTCAGGATATCGTCAACAACCAGGACGCGCTCACCGGGGTTAATAGTGAAGCCGCGCTTGAAAGCGCGTTCTGGGCTGCCTTCCTTCTTTTCCGCAAAAATGGCGCGCAAGCCCATCTGACGGCCCGTCTCGAAGGCCAATATCACGCCGCCGGTAGTCGGTCCGGCCACCAGCTGGACGTTCTCATTCTTAAAATGCTCGGCGAACATGCCGCAAAGCTGGGAGACATACTGCGGGTATTGCAGCACCTGGAATTTTTCCCAGTAGACCGGGGAGTGGCGCCCGGAGGTAAGCAAAAAATGGCCGTTTAACACGGCTTTGGATTTGATAAAAAGCTGTTCGACGTTATCAGTCATCTATGTCTCCTTAAAGGATTGAAGTCTTTGCTCCCTATAATACAAGATATGGCATGGCCAGGGAAAGTTGATTTAGGGAGAAGTTTGTGAAGACTTAGATGAATTATCAGCCGGGGGATTATTTGGCGGGCGAGGGGACAGGCGCCGCCAGTGAGGCAGGCGCGGTTTCAAGTTGTTTGGCGATAGGGTAATTCCATACCAGACCCCAACTTTTGGGCGGCCAGATGGTGAGCCAGGCCTTGCCAACCAGGTTTTTACGTGGGGCGGTCCAGCCGTTGTGGGAGTCATTGCTGTTGCTGCGGTTATCCCCCAAGACGAAGTAATTATCCGGAGGGATGACGATGGCGCTCATTGTGTAATTCGGCGTTTCTTTGATGTAGGGTTCGTTAAGTTTAATGCTGTTGATGAAGACAACACCCCGTTTGATCTCAACGGTATCACCGGGCATGCCGATGACGCGCTTGATGTAATCTACCTGCTGGGCATTAGGCGGCTCAAAGACGATGACATCGCCGCGGTTAGGTTCGGCGAAATTGAAGATGGCCTTGTTGACGATCAGCCGCTGGCCGTCATAGAAGTTAGGCTGCATGCTGGAGCCGACAACGACGAAGGTCTGGAGGGTGGCCTGGACTCCGAAAAATATGATGACGGCCATAACAGCCGTGATGAGGACTTCTTTAATAAATGCTTTCATGAATGGTTGAATTCACTTCCTGTACTTCTATTATAAACCATTCGCCGGACGGTAACCTAATCTTAAGTAAATTCCGAGATCAGACTTGATAATTTAGAGTGCGTTCTATCTCCCCGTCCTGACCGTCAGCCGGGTTCCGTCCGTGATAAATTCAATCGTCCCCTGCCGGTCGGTGCGGTAAATATTATCACCGCCGATCCGGTTGTTAAGCCGGGACAGAGTCTCCGAAGCGGGCAGTCCGTAATTGTTCACCGCCGCTACCGAAATTACCGCCGACTGCGGATTGACGGCCGCTAAAAATCCGGTTGACGTTGAACCGCCGGAGCCATGGTGGGCCACTTTCAGGACGGTAGACGGCAGACCGGGCCGCTCCTCAATTAACTCCTGCTCCACGGATTGACTGATGTCAGCAGTGAAAAGGAAACTGACGTCCCCTATCCGCAGCCGCAGCACCGTGCCGTCGTTATCGGCGTCCGTGCCCGTTTTAACCAGCGACGACGCGTGCAAAACCTCGATAAATGCCCCGCCCCCCAGATCTATTTGCTGACCCTCGGCCGCCGGAGTTCGTTTTACCCCACCGGCATCAAGCGCGCTCAGCCAGTCCGTATAAACGCGGGAATCATAGTCAGAGACGGGAGAAATCACCTGTCCTAAGTTAAAACGCCGGTTGATCTCGGTAAGTCCGCCCAGGTGGTCGAGGTGGGGATGGGTCAGCACCACCAGTTCGATATTCCTGTCCCAGAAGGGCATCTTGCCGCCCAATTCTCTCATCAGGGCGTCCGGGCCAGGCCCGCCGTCAATAAGAACCTGGGCGCTCCCCTTCTGCAACAAAATAGCGTCCCCCTGGCCCACATCAAGGAAATACACATGCAAATCATTGTCCGGCATACTGACGGCCGCAGCACAGGACAGCGCGGCCAGTATCGCCAGCGGGGGCAATATCCACTGCGGTTTCCAGCCAGGTTTTACAAGATTCTTAAGGTTTAAGGCGAAAAGGGCAACTGACTTGCGGTAATACGCTAGCAAAGTCGCCACCACTCCCGCAGCATAATAGGTCCAAATAAGCCCCGGGTTTAACGGGCCCGTGGTAATAAACGCGCCGGGTAAGCCTGCCGCTACCCGCGCCACCAGAATAAAATAGCTGATAAACAGCCACCCCACCCAGCCCAGCACTGCCGCCAGCGGGGAGAAAACCAGTCCCATCAGTCCCATGGCCAGTCCGATGATAATAATTAGCGGCAACACCGGCAGTAAAATAAGGGTCGCCGGGGCTCCGGCCAGAGAGATAATCCCAAAGTGCCAGGCAATCAGCGGCCAGACCCCAATCAGCGCCGCGAGCGATGCCGCCAGGCTATCGATAACCAGCCCGGCGGGACGCCGCCACGGGCTTTCCTCGTCCGTCAGCGGACCGGCCAGTTTTTTACCGGCTCCGCTCAGGTAAGGCTGAAAACAGACCAACCCTGCCATCGCCGCCGCGCTCATCTGGAAAGAGACTTCAAGGATGACAGGGGGATTCAGACCGACCATTATGGCGGCAGCCAGGCACAGAGCAGGGAAGCCCCGTTTCTGGCGTCCCAGGAATTCCGCCAGGAGAAAAACGCTGACCATAATCGCGGCGCGGACCACCGGCGCGTTAAACCCGGTGAACAGCGTATAAGCCCACACCATGGCCAGCGCCAGCCAGACGTAATAATAATGCCGGCGACCGAACAGCCAAACCCCCACCCCCGCCAAAATCGCCGCCAGGATGGTCAAGTTAGAACCGGATATGGCCAGGATGTGGGCCGTGCCGCTGCGGGAAAAGTCCGCCGTCAAGTCATCGGGGATAGCTGCGCGGCGGCCGAGAACCATGCCCTCCATGACAGCAGCCTGCGGTTCCGGCAGCGCCCGGCGGATAGAATGCGCCATGGAATCCCTTAACTGATAAACGCGACTCAAAAGCCAAGAACCCTGGCCGGAGGCAGTCAACTCGATGCGGGGATAGTACATCGCGGAATAAATGCCCTGATTAGCCAAATATGATCCGTAATCCCCGGCCAGGGATTCAATTTTCCCGGTTATCAACAGTTCATCGCCGTAATTGTAGTCGGTCAAGGCGCGAGAGAAAACCGACATTTTGCCGCTGACCGGCTGCCAAACACCGCCCGCGTTTATGCCGTTAACAGTAATTTGAAAGGAGGTGCCTCGGTCGCCGGGCTCGGGATCACCAGCGACTATGCCCCTCACCAATACTGACTGTCCGTTGTAATAGTCCAGTTGGCCCGGAGCAGTTTGGTGAAATCCAGCCTGGGCCAACAACGCCCCTGTAAAAAAAGCCGCCAGTCCCAGAGAAGCAATAATGATCCACTTGCGCCGGGCGGGATATTTAAATAACAGAGCCAGCGGCAATGGCGCAGCTAACAGCCAGCCCGGAGGAAGCCCCACCGAAAACCCGATAGCGATCCCGGCAATCCAGGCGCAGCTTAAAACAATCAGCGCCATGTCAGTCAGCGACCGTGATCAGGTCCTTGATGCGGTCATAAATGCCGGCGCTGATTCCCTCGACGCGGGTCAAATCCGCCGTGCTGCGGAAGAGGCCTTGCGTCTCGCGGTAGCGGATAATGGCGGCAGCCCGCGCTTCCCCGATGCCCGGCAGCGCCTGCAAAAGCCAGGCAGGGGCGCGGTTTATGTCCACTTTTTGTTCGGAACTGCTGTTAGAAAGATCACCCACTGACAGCGTAATATTTCCGCCCGTTTTCGGGGCCCCGGCGCTGTTCAACAAAGCCGCCAGCGTGTCACCAGACCTGACGGTATAATATCCGGGACTGGTGACATTACCGCCCACATAGATCATGCCTACGGCACGGGTTTCCGGTCTGACTTTGATTTCAATAGGCTGGCCGGGAGTATAGCGGGACCAGGCAATGAGGCCGGCGGTAACGGCGCAGGTAAGCAGACAGACTGCAAGGTAAGGCCAGAGTTTTTGAAAGGGTGTTTTGCCCGGTTTAGTTTCCGGCATCGTCCTGATTAACCAGCCGGTGTCAGGAGCCCCGCAAGGCAGAGCGGACGGCCTGCTCTTGTTCGGGAGTGGTCAGAGCGATAATCTGATCGCCAAGTTCTATCTTGGCCGTGGGATCCGGGAGACGTGGCTGCCCTTCCTTACCGATTATCAGGGCCAGGCGCGCTTCCTTGGGCACCGGCAGGTCCTTAAACATGCGGCCGATGGTGGGGGTGCCGGGGGTGATGCGAATATCAATCAATTCAAGGCCTCGGTCACGCATAGAGAGCAGATGGGTAATGGCATGGGTGGGAACTTCCTGCTGAATAACCTCAAGGATTATATTAGTGGTACTGACGGTGACATCAACACCAAGCTTTTTAAACAGCGGTTCGCGCTGGGGGTTGCGCACCCGCGCGACAGTGCGGGGAACGTTAAAACGGTATTTAGCCACCTGGCAGGCTACCAGATTATCTTCATCATCGCCGGTGACGGCCACCAGCATATCGGCGCGGCCCGCGCCGACAGAGTCGAGGGTCATGGTCTCGCAGCCATCGCCGCGCACACAAACACTGCCCAGTTCCTCGTTGACTGTTTCACAGACCCTATTATTCTTCTCAAGAGCCAGCACTTCATGGCCTTCATCAAGAAGAGCCTTGGTGAGATAGTAACCCACCCGTCCGGCACCAACGATAACGATATACACTACGCTTCCTGGCCTTCAATTTTTTCTTGCATGAGGCGGGCAATAATGGTGGTGGGACTGAAACACTCGATGCCGAGCGTGTTATAAACTTCCTGGCGCAGGGGGTCATAAATGCGGCAGATGACGCGGGGCACATTGAAAACATGTTTGGCTAATTGGACGGCCAAGATATTGCGGTTATCGCCCTGGGTCAGGGCAATAAAGATATCCGCTTCCTGTATACCCGCCCGCTTAAGGGCTTCCTCATCCGTGCCGCTGCCGATAAGGGCCGTGCCGCCGAAAGTGGCCGGCAAACGCCGGAAAGCATAAGCATCAGTGTCCAGCACGGTTATCGTGTGCCCGTCTGCATCAAGCAATCCGGCGAGCATCGCGCCAACACGGCCGCAACCCATGATCGTTATTTTCATCTTATTTTTGCAGCAAAATCACCGCGCACGGCGCATGTTTTAAAACATAAAGCGTCACGTCGCCCATGTTGAACTGCCCGAACCGCGTTTTATATTCAATCCCCAGGATAATCAAGTCAACCTTGCGCTCGATGGCGTCATCGATAATCGCAGGACCGGCTTCCCGGGCCTGGAGAATATCGGTCTCCGCTTCATATTCCTGTTCTTCCGCCACCTGTTCAATATGGCCCAGGACAGCTTCCGCGCCGCGGATTTCAGACTCGATTTCCGCATCCAGAGGCAAAGACCGCCGGATGGTTATGACGTAAACCGACCAGATTTTGTCCTTATTTTTTTTGGCCATACGGCAGGCCAACTTCATGGCCTCTTCGTCAGCCTCGGTGCCGGAAACGGGGACTAAAATGCGCTTATATTCGGTTTTCGCTTTGGTGTGGACGTGATTTTCCGTGTTAATAACCCTCTCGTGTGATGTGTACAATAACCGTTTATCCCAGTACTTATCATACACCCATCGTCATAAAATACCAGAATATCAAGAACGGCGCAAGGGGTTGACGTCTAATTTGGGTTAAAAGCGGATTAAAAGGTACGCATCAGGCGTGGAGGGCGGAGGTTTTACGCCACAGCATAGACCGGAACAAAACGGGTGGAGATATTAAGTTTTTGGCCGGCAGGCGTACAGGTAGGTCACCAGATTTTCCGCGACCATTAGATCATGCTGATTAAAGACCTGATTTTTGATTTGCAAAACGCCCCGGTCAGGCTTTGAAGTGGACTTTTTATCGATGATTTCCGCGATGCAGTGAACCGTATCGCCGATAAAAACGGGGGTAGTCCATTTGGGGTGGTAGTCCAGAATCGCGATAGAGTTGCTTTCGATCAAACCGGTGCGGTAAATCAGCCCGGAGGCAATGGCAATCGTCAATAATCCCTGGACAATCCGCTGGCCAAAAACTGATTTTTTGGCGTATTCCGCATCCGTGTGGGGGAGATGATAGTCTCCGCTGAGACCGGCATAGGTAACGACATCTGTTTCGGTGATAGTGCGAGTGGGGGTGATGATTCTATCCCCAATGTTCCAATCCTCGAAGAACCTGGGTGCAATCTGGTAATCCATGCCTTACCCCCGCTCCACGGCTCGGTCAGCCTGGTTTTTTCATCATGTGAAGCTCGATGGTGACTAGCGCTTCGATATTATCCAGATAAACGCTCATCATCGTCAAGTAGGTCTCTTCCCAGTGGGTGCCCACAGCCTCAATATCCACCTGCATGGGCAAGATGTGCCCCTGCTGGACGGGGCGGATTTCCAGGACTTTCAGCCATTCCGGCGCGGGTGATATCAATACCCGGTTAAAAGGACCACCATTGTTGCGCACGAAGAAGGTACGGCGTTGTTTGACAAAGGGCAGTCCGTCTTCGATGAGAATCACTGAGGGGTGCAGTTCGGGAACGGGGCTGTCCACGGGGGTGGCGTTCGGCGTGACGCGGATTTGCAAATCATAACGGGTGCGCCCGTCCGGATCAGCAAGAATGGAATAGGCGTAATTGACCTGCCTCAGGTCCTGTTCGGCTTTGATCCGGATTTTTTCCGGCATGCCGCCCAGCCGGTCAGGGTGCAGTATGTTGACCTTATAGAGATAGGCTTCCCGTATCTCCTCTGTAGAGGCCGAGCATTCCACTCCCAAAACCCTGTAATGATCATCTTGATTGCGCATTCACGGGCATTATAACCCCAAAAGTACCGGTGGGCAATATGATTAAAGTAACAGGAACCTTGTGACTATGCGGTCAAATTGAGGCTATTGTATAAAAAAGCGGTAAATGAGATAGACGGCAGCCCCGGCGATCAAAGCAAAAAGTACCGTTCTGACCAGGCAGCCGCCTAATTTTCTCAAGACGAAAAGAGCAATGATCGCCCCAACAGCAATGAGGGCAATAGTTATGATATCCATCTTGATAATAATTATACAGGAAAGGGATAATGTTCCCGTAAGTAATTATCCTGCATTTAAACGTTTGCCTGGGTTAGCGTGGCACGGGTAATGAGGCAGGTTCTTTTCAAGTTTTCTGCGCAAACATTAATCTGACAGTAAAAGGGGCAAAGGCGAGGCATAGTTTGGGGAGAGACAGGGGCTGTGGGATCATGCCGGGAGCGGGGGTCGAACCCGCAAGGTTTGTTCAACCGGCGGATTTTAAGTCCGCTGCGTATGCCATTCCGCCACCCCGGCCTGAAGCTAATTAGTGGTTTTTGACTGATGTTATGTCTACTGGAGGCGCCGGATTGGCGACGAAATTGTTCAACACTCCCACCGGCAATACCTCGTCAAGTAAGACCATCGCGTCACTCTGCATGCCCTCAATTATATGAGAATAGACGTCCATAGTAAAGGCTACCGAGCTGTGCCCCAGCGCCTCCGAAATCACCTTCGGTTTCGCCCCTTTGAGTAACATCAGACTCGCAAAAGTGTGCCTCAGATCGTGAAACCGCACATTTTCCAAACCCGCTTTTCGGACGTCTTTCGCAAACTCGTGACTTAACGTCGAGGGGTCCAGCGGACTGCCGTCAGGACCGGCGAAAACCAGATCATCCAGGGTAAATGCCCGCCCTAACTCAAGGTACCACCGCGCCCGCTCTTTCTTGTATTCCCGGAGATATGTCGCCAATTTTGGCGTCATGGCGACACGGCGCCGGCTGTGCGCCGTCTTCGGTTCCCTGATTTCACATATCCCCCGGCGCTTGTACAGCACCCGGTTGACCGATATCGAGGGCACTTCAAGGTCCAGGTCGCGCCAGCGCAGGCCCAGCAGTTCGGCCTGCCGCAGTCCGGTGCTCACTGCCGTATAGTACACCGGGTAGTAATAGCTGCTGCCGGCCGTCTTGAACATGACGCCCACTTCACCGGCAGTAAGCGTACGCATCATCCGGCCCTTCCAGGAAGGCGGGTCAACCAGTTCGCAGGGATTTCGCCCCAGAGAGCCCTGCCTGACGGCGTACTTTAAAGCCTGGCTCAACAACCGGTGATGTTTGGCTACCGTTCTGGGGGTCAACCCCTCACAGGCACGTCCGTAATATGCCTGTATTACCTGCGGGTGAAGCTGTTTTAGCTGGACGTGGCCCAGGGCGGGTATTAGGTGACGCTCGGCAATGCTCTGGTAGCTGTCATAAGTCCGGGGCGAGCAATTGGTTTTGACATAACAGTTAAGCCACTGGTTGAGGTGTTCGGCCAGGGTGAGCTTGCCGGGCGGCGTATAAACCCCCTTGTCCAGGCTGGCCAGCAATTCGGTCAGCTTTTTTTGGGCATCCGCCTTGAGCCCGCGTACGGTCTCAAAGTGGCGGCGGCGCTCACCCGACGGCCCCATGCCGGTGTCGACGATAATCTGCCAGGTGCCTTTGGACTTTTGCCGGATTGATCCTCTCATCTTAATCCCTGCCTCAGAAGCGTATTTACGCCCCGCATTGCCGCTGGCGCCGGTCCCTGGCTGCATCATCACCTGAGCCAGGCGCGGCGATATTATAGTTATTTTACTACTTGACGCTGCTCTCTCATCTATCCGGTTCCGGGCGAGTTTTATCTTTGAAACCAACCCGGCGCAGTATTGCCACCGGCGGAGGCCATTTCACGAGACCCACAATTTGAGGTCGATATCACAACTGACGATAGTCTGCGGGACAAGGACAATAAGTCGACACCCTTAATGTCAGAACAGCGCTAAAGGAATACTGACGTTGCATTAGAATTGTTCCAGCAGAATGGTAAGGGCCGGAACGATTCTCTTCACGATAGAGCCGGATCAGGGTTGGAAAGAATAGGAAAAAGACGGTTATCGAAGTGGAAACGTGGCGTAAGAACTCCATAAATGACGCCCCCTTCGTCTCCGAGTCTGGTAAACGGAAACACCTACCCCATTTTGGCCCGCTTGCATATTAGCACCTTGGTGAGCTGGTGGTCAGTCTCCAAATTCAGCCAGAACCGCGCCGGTATTTCAGGTATCACTTCCTCAAGCTGCAGTGCAGTCTCGGCTGTAATGGTCTCTTCCCGTGGGCGATCTCATTTACAACATTCAACGGTCGCCCCATGCGCCTCGCCGTTTCCTTCTGTGAGATACCTCGCGCCTCAATCTCCTCCGCCAGGTAATTGCCAGGAGGGACAGCCATGTTAATGCAAGCTTAAGATTTTGGCACCATTGTAATTCTATCTATCAAAGTAACTTTAGAAATTCCTCTCGGCTTAGTTCGGTATCCTGTATTATTTTCTCAAGAGCCCTCTCCCAACAGACTCACCCTTATGCACCGGCACCACTGAAGCCCGGCCATCAGGATGCTTCAAGTAGACATGGCTACCTCTTTGTCTGAGCACCTGAAACCCAGCTTTGGCAAGGGTTTTGATAACCTGCTCGCCGGTTAACGACGGCAGTCTGGTCATACCGCTATTCTCTGAACCCCGACAAACTGAAGTTCGCCTTCCTCACGGTCACCTTCAGCTTCAAGGCATAACTGAACGGCTTCTTTCATACGTTCCATTAACTCATCCAGAGATTTAGCCTGGGTATGACAGCCCTTTAGCTGGGGTGCAGTACCCATGAAATAGCCTTCCTCGTCCTTTTCGATAACAACGGTAAACTCTCTCTTCACACGCCACCTCCTGAGATTAATAATTACTCTCCCTACTGTGTGCAAGTTTATTCTAATATCGGCGTTTTTTCAACCGGATGCCCAGAGGGATAAG
>JANYKH010000296.1 GCA_025358235.1 Chloroflexota bacterium | reverse complement strand
GTAGATTTCAGCTTCTATAGGAGACTTCAGGTTCTTTTTCATATCAATAAGAAGATAATTGATATAATCATCATTCTTGCTACTCTTGTTTTACCTTACTTTTTCAAACTATATTTACCCTTCTGTTTCAAACGAATCATTCATTCTTAAACCAAAAGGATTCCCTCATGAGTAAAATTAAAGAGGTCAAGGCCCGTCGTTCGCCGGTAATAGCTATTGTAAGCGAGGATGATGAAGCAGTCGCAGAACTGGCTGACTCAGTGATCATGCTGCCTTCAAATATCGACCCCATATTCTCACCGGTTTTGAATACTGTGGCTTTGCAATTACTTGCCTATCACACAGCTAAAGCCCGCGGCTGCCCCATTGATTTCCCAAAGAACCTGGCGAAGAGCGTCACCGTAGAATAGGGTACGGTTTGTCTATTTGGCGGCTAGCTTGCCGTATTTTGAATATATATGAATGGATGTTCATTCAACACAGCTACGAATATTAGTTTCGGAATATGTAACCACACTAATATATTATCGTGCGGCAAAATACTATAATGACAGCATGCTTTAGCGGGGGATTGAAATGAGTTTTAAAATAACGAGCACTGCGTTCAATGATGGAGATCGTATTCCCATTCAGTATACTTGCGAAGGGGTCAATATCTCTCCGCCGCTTGCCATCATAGAACCTCCAACGGGGACGAAATCATTCGCGTTGTTTATCGATGATCCGGATGCGCGGCGGGGCGTTTTCAACCACTGGGTACTTTACAATCTTCCGGTAAAAGAGAGGACCCTGAAAGAAAGTCTGCCCACCACCGATAGGCTGGACATTGGGGCGATGCAGGGAGTCAACGGATTCGGTAAAATTGGCTTCGGCGGGCCCTGTCCCCCGCCCGGAACCCCCCATCACTACCACTTTATATTGTTTGCTCTGGATACTATCCTCAGTGCCAAGCCTGGCGCGACCAAGGATGAAGTGCTGGAATTGATGAAAACCCACGTTCTTGATAAAACAGAACTGGTAGGGATTTATCAGCGTTAAGGCAGGCTGAGAACACACGGTTTAACGGCTAGTTTTATTTAGACGGCCTGGCTTAACAGCCGGGTGATGGTATCTATCAGCGCCTGTTTATCAGGCTCAACACCAATCCGTCCGATCAGACAGGCGGTGGATTCAAAAAGAGTGTCTACGATCTTCAAATTATGCCGGGCCAGCGTTGAGCCGGTCTCAGTGTTTTCAATCAGCAGGTCAGCGTCATCCGGGATAAAGGCCTCGGTAGCTCCCCATGTAGGAATTACGCGGTATGGCCCAATCCTCTTATCGCGAGCGTATCTATCAGCGATGTTGGTATATTCCGTGGCGATGCGCAGAGGCGCGGCCCTTTGCGCTGCCCAACTCCGCACGTCCCCGATTGTCGTGCCGGGGACTTCATGGCTGACTGCCGCCACAATTCTCACCCAGCCTAGTTTAAGATCAACGAGTTCTTGCACCGGACTGTTGGGGAATTGATAAAGATGGTTTGTCAGCCAGTCCTTGCCGGTAATAGCCGCGTCAAAATTACCGTTGGCCACCTGCAGCGGCATGTCTTGCGGGCGGATAACCTTTACGGAAACGCCTTCGATCCCGATGATTGGACGCCGGTTCCCCGTGGGAGAGGGGTAATCTTCGATCTGGATGCCGGCCTTGTTTAAAAGTTTAAGAGTGTGCGATTGCTGGTGACCGTCAGGCAGTGCCAGTCGCATTTTACCCTTGAGATCAGTTATATCCGTTGGCTGGGTCGTTTTCATATCAATGGGGCTTACAGATGTCTCGGTGACATTGGCGGCCACCAGAGAACTCACCAGGTTGAACAGGTTTTTGCTTTCCCAACTATCGCGGTTGGCAATCAGGCAGGCGCCATAGTCCAGCACACGCTGGGAAGGAACTATGCCGGGAAGGGGTTTACTTTCTTCAGTCTGGGAAATTAGGGCCAATTCTGCACTTTCCGGTAAATAGGCTTCGGCCGCTCCCCACACGGGAAATATGGCGAAACGTCCAAACCTTTTCTGAAGTGCGAATTTTTCAGCCAGATTGGGATACTCGCTGGTGATGCGCACCGTCCCCTTGACAGAGAACGGGGCGGACCCGACCATGAATAATGAACCGTAACCGTAGCCAAGGTCTTTAATCTTGATTATCGAACTGGTAGGGTATTTTGCCAGCAGTTCTTCTATCCAGTCCCGGCTGCAAATGCCCATATCGTAATTGCCGATTGCCACCTGTACGGGGATATCTTTTTCGTGAAGGATTTTACCCCGCAGGTCAGGAAATACCGCCGATTTCAGGTGGTAAAGTCTACCGCTGGCATTGTATTCATCCAGTTTCCAGCCGGCGTTCTCCAGTAAATGGGAGGTGGGGTTCTGTAGCCGGCCTTTAGGGAGAGCGATCTTAATGGCCAAACTGGCCACCTAAACACTTCATGACTTCGGCCATGGTCCCGGCTTCAGCTTTCAGTCCTTTGCCTTCAAGAAAATACTGGCCGTTGGATTGAATATCAAGGGTCCAGGTGCAATTCTTTTCGTTATCGAGTTGAATGGTCGCATTGTAACCGGCCTGCCGCAGTTCTGTCGCAGTTTCATAAGCCCGTTTCTGGTCTTTATCGTGATTAACTACCAGCACACTTTCAGAGGTAATTACTGAATCGGGCTTGATCATATTCATAATGCGGTCCAGGTACAACGCAAATCCGGAAGCGGATATGTTACCGCCGCCCATCGACGGAATTAGCATGTCATAACGGCCGCCGCCTCCCACTTTTTCCCCGCCGGCGAACAACTGGAACATGGCTCCGGTGTAGTATTCAAACCCCCCACCGGATGGAATATCAATCCGACATTTGATCCCGATTTCCTCAAGCGAAGTTATCAGGCCAATGAAATCGTCCAGGTGGGGCATAATCTCTGGCAGTTGCGCGCCAATGAGGGCTTTCAAATTTTTTACAAAGCCAGATGATTGACCTTTAAGAGTAAGCAGGGATAGCAGAGTATCCGCCGCTTCAGGGCGATGCGCGGCGGGCACTGGTAAATCAGTTTTTCCGTCCATCAGCTGATCGAAGGCTTGTGCCTGTTCATCCGGGCTGATGCCAAGCTTGGCCAACAGCGCTTTAACCAGACCAGCGTGAGATAGGCTGACTTCTATATCATGAGGAATAGTCCTTTTCAGAACTTCCAGTGAAAGTGAAATCAATTCGGTATCGGCCAGAGAAGAAGCCGCTCCGATTAGTTCGCAGCCGCACTGCCACCTCTCGCGGTTTTCCTTACCTGATGATTCAAAGGCGAAAATATTGGTAACATAAAAGAGCCGGGCAAGGTCTTTTTTACCGCTCTCGATATACATCCGGGCTACCGGAATGGTACCGTCCGGCCGCAAGACGACCCGTTCGCCGCTCCACCCATCCCAATCGAGAAATGAGTAGACGCGGTTGAGGCTTTCCGGGGTTAACGTGCCGGCAGAAGTGAACAGGTAGAGGTTCTCGATGGTGGGGGTGCGGATTTCACCGTAGCCCCATTTTAAACACGAATCGCGGAAAGTCCCTTCCACGAAGCGGAAAGCTGTCATGTCCTTGATTGACATATCCCGGGCGCCTTTGCTTTTTTGTAGTTTCATCTTTATCCTGAGATCGATATTCGTAAATTGTACAACAGCCTGCCCGAATTGTTCAATTCTGTGCCTAAAACGTACTAACTCTGTTTTGGCAGTTGTTAACAATCGTCGACGGAATGCGGTCTTCGCACGGAACACGGGTTTGGCAGAACCCGCAGCCGACATAAGCTCCGACGAACGGCTCCCTGTTTCCCTGTTCGGCGATCATTTTTGGCATGCCGTTGAAAAGATAATCATGACACTTGATTTTGTCATGTCCCTGTTCGGTAATCGCACCCACGGGGCATCGCTCAATGCAGCGGGTGCAGCTTTTATCGCGGTAATAAAGGCAATTGGCGAAGCGGTTTTCACAGGTGCGAGGGGTGGGAGGAATGTACAGATCACAAACGATGCTTCCGAAGCGTCCCGCCATCCCCTTCGCCGTGATAAAGCCATCGCTCAGGCTGAACGTCCCCAGACCGGCGGCATAGGCAATGTGCCTCTGCGACCACGCTGAGGATACAGGCGCGTCCCCTTCCCGTTTGGTGCTCCACCAGCTTTCCAACTCCGGAGCGATGGCGTGATGTCCCAGGCTCTCAAGCTGTACTACCAGGTACCGGGAGAGCCGGAAATTACAGTCCTGCCCGATATGGCGGGCATAGTTCCATCGTAAAGAACAGATTTCGTTTTCTTTTCTCAGGCTCAGCCGGACGGCTTTCATGGCCGGTAAAAACCAGGATACAACGGAAATCTTTTCCGGATGATAGATTCCGCAGGCGGCCTTTTTCAGGTGAAGTTCAAGGGCTTCCCTGGGCGTCATATGAACGTCCCCGATTATATTTTTATATTCCGTAAAGAGCGGATCATCGCCGTCTGCGAAGGCCACCAGGGGCTAATCCCAGATTTGTTCCACCGGCTGGGTGGGCATGCTGTTGTTTGGGCTGGTGGCGATATAATCTTTTATCAGTCCGGTCAGATACGCTGCCGGGTCAGAATCGACCTCAAACAATCTTGAATTCACCATGTTGGTGATTTTACGCGGAACCGATGATTCTTTCAAGCCTGGTGCGAGAGACGGTTTATTAGCTTGCTTGCCTCTGTCTTTTTACTCGCCTGCG
>JANYKH010000279.1 GCA_025358235.1 Chloroflexota bacterium | reverse complement strand
TGTTTGTTTAACGGCTCCCCGCCATACCACCGGGTTGTAAAAGGCGTCTTCCACGCTTATCCCGGCATATCTCGCTGCCAGGTAACCGTGTATCGGCATCACCGGCACCCGGTCCGGCACCTTCAAATTCAGGGCATCCTCTACTCGTTTTAGTTTTTTAGCGTATTCCGGGTTGGGAACTTTTTCTATTATCATCTTAAAACGCTCGATATTTATTCTTTACGTTTACACATGATCAATACGAATGATATTATACATTAAGTCAACACCTCGTTGGAGAGTTGGTCTTGAATAATCAATCTGATTACCCTCTGGGTCCGTATCGCGTTCTTGATTTGACCGATGAAAAAGGCTATCTATGCGGCTCAACCATGGCAGGACTGGGGGCAGAGGTCATTAAAATTGAACCGGTTGGAGGGGACGCGGGGCGGGATATCGGCCCTTTCTTTAAAGACATCAGAGAACCAGAAAAAAGTCTGTTTTGGCTGGGTTTAAACGCGGGCAAAAAGGGCGTCACTCTGAATCTGGAATCACACCGAGGCGGGGAAATTTTCAAACAACTGGCACAATCAGCGGACTTTATTCTGGAATCTTATACCCCGGGCTACATGGATACCCTCGGCCTGGGTTATGAAGCCCTCTATAAAATAAACCCAAAGCTGGTTTTGACCTCTATCACTCCCTACGGGTTCACGGGCCCCCATAGTAAATACAAAGGCCCTGAAATCGCTTGCTGGGCCGGCAGCGGCTACATGTGGCTGAACGGCTACCCGGACCGCGCGCCCCTCCGCTTCACCTTCCCCCAGGCTTATTATCACGGCTGCATTGATGCCGTTGTCGGTTCTATGATGGCTTTCTGGCACCGCCAGATGAGCGGCGAGGGCCAGCATGTAGACGTTTCGATCCAGGAGAGTATCGCCTTCGAATGTTTGAGCGCCCAGCAAAGCTGGGATATGAACCGCTTCCTCCTGAAAAGAGAGGGTCTTTACCGCGTTTTCGGCTCCTACCGCGTTCGCTATCCCTTCCCCTGTAAAGACGGTAATATTATCTTTAACCTGGTCGGCGGGCACATCGGCGCACCGGGTCAGAAGGCTCTGACCGCGTGGATGGACAGCCTGGGCTACGCTGATGACTACCTTAAAAATCTGGACTGGGAAGCCTTTGATGCGGCGACGTACGATGACGCGCAAGCCAGGAAAATGGAAGCGCAGTTTGAACGATTTTTCCTTACCCGCACCAAAAAAGAACTCATGGAAATGTCCGCCAAACACGGCATCATGATCGCCCCCATGAACGATGTCAAAGACATGTTGGAAAGCCCTCAATTCAAAGCCCGTGATTTCTTTGTGGAAATAGATTACCCTGAACTTGGAACTTCCCTGACTTACCCTGGAGCTCCTTTTAAGAGCGAACAAATCCTCTGGAAAACCGGCGTGCGAGCCCCACGCATCGGGGAGCACAACGACGAAATCTACCGGAAAGGGCTCGGCATCTCCGGGACGGAAATGGCCGCGCTTTCTCGGGGCGGTGTCATATGAAAGACCAAAAAGTTTTCTCCGGACTTGTCGTTCTGGATATGGCAACCACGGTCACCGGCCCCGGCGCCGCCATGGCGATGGCCAACTACGGGGCGACGGTTATCAAGATAGAATCCCAGGCTCACGTTGAGACGCTACGCCTGAACGCTCCTTTCGCCGGTGGTAAACGCGGCATTAACCGTTCCGGCTATTTCGCCAATTTCAACGCCGGCAAATTAGGACTGTCACTGAACCTCACCACGCCTAAAGGCATAGAAATCGCTAAACGGCTGGTCAAAAAAGCCGACGTCGTTATTGAAAGCAACCGGGCCGGTTTAATGCAGAAATGGGGCCTCGGCTACGAAGACCTGAAGAAAATAAAGCCGGATATTATCATGATCAGCACCACCCAGCTTGGACAAAACGGCCCGTACGCAGGCTACAGAGGCTATGGGACGCAAGGGGCCGGGCTGGCCGGGGTAGGGAGCCTCATCGGGTGGCCGGATCGTGCTCCTACCAGTTCTTTCGGCGCTTATTCGGATTCCGTGGCGATACGTTATGTGGCCATCGCCCTGATCTCCGCCCTTGAATATCGCCGCCGCACCGGTCATGGATGTTACATTGATCACTCTCAGGTGGAGTGCTGTTTACCCTTCCAATCGCCGTTGTTTTTGGACTATTCCGCTAACGGCCGATTGACGAAAATCAACGGGAACCGCGACCCCGATGCCGCCCCCCACGGCGCTTTCCGCTGCCAGGGTGATGACCGCTGGTGCGCTGTCGCCGTTTTCACGGACCAGGAATGGGAATCGTTTTGCAAAATAATCGGGTCACCTGCCTGGACCAGGGATAAAAAGTTCGCCACTCTGAAAGCCAGAAAGGCAAATGAAGATGAACTGGAAAAGCTGGTCGAGGATTGGACGATACACCACAGCGCCGAAGAGGTTATGGGGCTGATGCAGGCGGGGGGAGTGGGCGCGGCTCTCGTGGAAAACGCCGCGGATATGTTCAACGACCCCCAATTACAGCACCGGGAGCATTTCAGCCGGCAGGTGCATTCCGAGATTGGTCCCCACCATTATGAGAATTTCAGTTTCCGGTTAACGGGCACCCCCGGCGGAGTATCCGGCCCCGCCCCAATTCTCGGCGAGCACACTGAATATGTCTGCAAAGAAATTCTTGGCATGACCGACGATGAATTTGTTGAACTTATCGGCGAAGGCGTCCTGCAGTAACGGGTTTTGGGTTAAACCCGTCTAATTTCACAGACTGGTTCAGGTAGTTTTGCTTGTCCCAGTAACACCCGGTCTATTTGCGGATGATGACGGGCCAGAATCGCTTCAGCCACCTTCCTGCCGTTCACAAGCCCGTCTTTAATATTCACCTTGTTGATGAACGGTATTATCCTGGCGGAGGCCGGACTGCCTTTAGCAATACCGGTCGGATGCGTTAACAAAACCGCCATATGCTCCGCGGTCAAAATTGTTCCCTCAGCTACGCCCAGCAGCGCCGCGGCAATCTGTGGCCGGTGAACATATTCTTCTGTCAGGGGTTTGCCAAGAGCGTCAATCCCCACCACCG
>JANYKH010000241.1 GCA_025358235.1 Chloroflexota bacterium | reverse complement strand
GCATTGAGCGCATTCTTAAGCAGCAGATTCCGGAAGTTAAAAAAGTCGAAGCAGTCTAGTTTCTTAGATTCTTAGAAACAGAAAAGCCAGACCCGTTTGAGTCTGGCTTTTTCTTTATCCAAAATTAGGTGAGATTGAACTTAGCTCTTTACCTGATCAAGCTGGAAAGCTTTGTGCAGGGCTTTCACAGCATCTTTCACCCGGTCTTCAGCGATAATGCAGGTAATCCGAATTTCCGACGTGCTGATTAGCAGAATATTGATGCCTTCCTTGCTGAGGGTATTAAACATTCTGGCGGCATAACCTGGGGTATTCTGCATGCCGGTGCCGATGATGCTCACTTTGCCGACCTTGGAATCCGCGCTCACCTGTTTCGCGCCGATTGATTTGGCCAGCGGGTTGATGACTGCCATAGACTTCTCAAATTCACCCTTGGTGGTGGTGAAGGTGAGATCAGTGATATTGTTGACGCTGGCATTCTGGACAATGGTGTCCACGCTTAAACCAGCCTCAGCGAGGGGTACAAAAAGCGCGGAGGCGATGCCCGGCCTGTCCGGGATGCCGACCACGGTAATTTTAGCGATATCCAGATCGTGACAGACGCTGCGTACTTTGTTGCGATTTTCCATAGAGACCTCTCCGTGAATTAACGTACCGGGTTTATCATTGAAGCTTGAAGCCACGAGAATCGGGATGTTGTAAAGCTCGCCCAATTCCACGGCGCGGGGGTGAATAACCTTCGAGCCGTAGGTGGCCAGTTCAAGCATTTCTTCATAACTGATTTCAGAAAGGGGTTTAGCATCCGGCACTACGCGCGGATCGGCGGTGAAAACGCCCTCGGTGTCCGTATAGCGGCCAACGACTTTAGCCCCCAGCGCCGCCGCCAGAGCGACAGCGGTAGTGTCCGAACCGCCCCGCCCCAATGTGGTAATATCCAGGCTGGCAGTGATGCCCTGGAACCCGGCCACGATGACGACATTGCCCTTTTCCAGTTCCGATTTGACCCGCCGGGCCTCTACCTTGAGGATGCGGGCACTGCTATAAGCGGTATCCGTCTGAATGCCGGCCTGCTGGCCGTTAAGGCTGATCGATTGGCAGCCCATTTCAGTCAGACACATCGCCAGCAACGTGCTGGAGACAATCTCGCCGGTAGAAAGCAAAACATCGAGTTCGCGCTTATCCGGTTTGGAGCAGATCGTCTTGGCGAGTTGGATAAGATCATCGGTGGTATCACCCATCGCGGAGACGACGACGACCACCTGATCGCCTTTTTTCTTGCAGTCCGCGATGCGCTTAGCCACATTCTTGATCTTTTGGGCATCGGCGACGGAACTACCGCCGTACTTCTGAACTACCAGAGCCATTTTACCCTGCCTCGAGTGTGTTTAGTCTATTTACTATTTCCTGACCGGGAGTTGCCTTTCAGCAACATGCCCAGAATATTATACGCATTTTCCACAAAAAAGCCAGTGCCGGCGGCTTCCCTCTCGGTAAACCGGGCGGCGCCGTTGGCTTTCAGACCAGGCCCCCACATTAGAAACGGCACTGGGTCAGGGGTGTGAGTCTGGATATCGATGGGGGTGGGGTGGTCCGGCATCACCAGGAGGCTTACCGGCTGACCGTATTTTCTGATGCGGGACAGGATTTCACGGTCGATGCTTTCAATGGCGCCAACTTTGTCCTTAATGGAGCCGGCATGGCCGGACTCATCGGGAGCTTCCACGTGAATGACCACGAGGCCATATTTATCCAGGGCTTTGAGAGCTTCCTCAGCTTGCCCGGAGTAATTATTATCGACGTTATCAGTGACGCCCGGAATTTCGAGCAAATCCATGGCGGACATCAGGCCAAGGCCTTTCAGCAAGTCCACGCCGGAGGTTATCGCGGCGCTGACGCTATAAACCTGTTTGAAAGCCGGCATTTCCGGCACGCGGCCGCAGCCCCAGAACAACCAGGTGGTGGTGGCGGGGGCTTCGCCTTTTCTGATTCGGGCCAGGTTGACGGGGTGGTCTTTTAACACCGCTTCAGAGCGGCGCATTAAATCAAGCAGAAATTCGCTGCCAGGACCTTTGGGGAGATAATTCGCCACAGGCTGGCCGGGGATATCGTGGGGAGGGGTGCATATGGCTTGAAGCGTTTCCTCATGTCCCTTGAGCTTCAGGATGTGCCTATAGGCCACTCCAGGGAAGAAGCGGACGTCTTTTCCGCCAATTTTTTCATCAAGAGCGGCGATAAGGGCATGTGACTCTTTGGAGGTGATATGGCCGGAGCTGTAACTGGCCATTTTGCCTTCACGGACGGTTACAACGTTACAGCGGAAGACCTGCTCATCCGGGGCGATGGGGATATTTAAGCTGCGGGCTTCAATAGCGGCGCGGCCGCCGTAGTATTTTTGAGGATCATAACCGAGGACAGACATGCAGGCGATAGCGCTGCTGGGCTCCATGCCCGGCGGCACAGTGCGGGCCAGCCCTAATTGCCCCTCTTTGACTAAAGCATCCAGATTGGGCGTGGCGGCCAATTCCAGACTGGTCTTATTGCCGTGCTGCGGGAGCGGACGCCCGGCCGCCCCATCCATAATGACGATAATATTTTTCAAAACAGACCTGACCTTTGCAGCTAATTATACCCTGACCGGGCTCGCCTTGCCACCAATTCATTTAACGCTTATAATGGATTGTCAACGGGGCGTAGCGCAGCCTGGTTAGCGCGCAGCGTTCGGGTCGCTGAGGTCGGAGGTTCAAATCCTCTCGCCCCGATTTTTGACTCACCCGAGTTAAGTTTGCCCTCCGGAATTAGCCATTTTACCGGTGGCTATTTTGGCTTCATTCCAGAGTTTATTCTGCTCTTCAAAAGGAAGATCCCCGATTTTACAACCCCGTTCCCGGCAGACCTTTTCCATGTGAGAAAAACGGTCGTAGAATTTCTGGTTGGCGCGGCGTAACTCCGTTTCTGAATCGATTCCCATGCGCCGCCCTACATTGACCAAAGTAAACAACAGGTCACCGAATTCCTTGCCGCGTTCTTCCTGGTTAGGGGCTTCTTGCAGTTCTTTGACTTCTTCATTCAGTTTATCAATAACGCCCTGGAGTTCCTTCCAGTCAAACCCCACCCGCGCCACCCGTTTCTGGATGTCCATAGCATAAGCCAGGGCGGGCATCTCTTTGGGGACACTTTCCAGCATGGATTTACCGGCTTCGCGTTCTTTTTCTTTCAGCTTTTCCCAGTTAACGCTCACTTCTTTAGCGCTATTAACGTGGGCATCGCCGAAGATGTGGGGATGGCGGTAAATGAGCTTATTATTGATGCCGGCCACGATATCCCCCATATCAAATTCCCCGGTGTCACGGGCAATCTCGGCGTGAAGGACAATCTGAAGGAGCAAATCACCCAGTTCTTCACAGAGTTTTTTCGCATCGCCTTCATCTAGGGCATGCAAGGCTTCATAGGTTTCCGAAAGCAGGTTTTCACGGATGGATTTATGGGTCTGCTCCCGGTCCCAGGGGCAGCCGTTGGGGGCTCTGAGTTTGGCGATGATATCCACCAAAGTCTGGAATTCCCGGCGGTCTCCGATATTATCAGGGGGATTGCAGTTATTTTGCGTCAATTTTTTTACCTTCTCCGGTTTATTTAAAAACAAGGGGGCTCATTCTTCGCTCTTATTCAGCCCCACCCTGAGATGCTTCGCTTCGCTCCAGCATGACAAACTCACTTCAGTCGTTCCAAACTCTTTTAGCCGCCAGTCTTCGCCCGGCGACATGTCCCCTCAACTTAATCCTCTGCGGTATTGATTAAGTCGTTTAAGGGGAGAGGAATTTAATAACGGTTTGCTTCGTTCGCCTGTGGCGAGCCTCGCAATGACAGTGAATAATGAAACATGAGACTGCCGCGTCGGCCTGGGCTCGCCGCAATGACACGGG
>JANYKH010000323.1 GCA_025358235.1 Chloroflexota bacterium | reverse complement strand
AAACACCTTGGGGAACCAGTAGTAAATGGCCGCCATCAGGGGTAAGAGAAAACCGCCGAAAAACATCGCGTGAAAATGACCGACGACAAAGTAGGTATCATGCAGGTAAAGATCGACCGGCACAATACCCAGGGGCACCCCGGTCAACCCCCCTAAAAGGAAAGTAATAATCGCCGTGAGGACAAATAAAAGCGGGGTTTTCATCCATAGCTTGCCCATCCACATTGTGGCCACCCAGGCAAAAACCTTGACTCCCGTCGGCACCGATACCAGCAGTGTCGTCACCATAAAAGGAACGCGGAGCACCGCCGGCATACCGGATGCAAACATATGATGGGCGAATACAATTGTGCCGCCCGCCGCGATGCCAGGGCTGGAGAGAGCCACTGCCTTATAACCGAAAAGAGGCTTGCGGGCGAATACGGGCAATATATCGCTGATCAGCCCCAAACCTAAAAGGACAAAGACATACACGGCCGGGTGAGAATAAAACCAAAACAAATATTGATAAAGCAGCACACTACCTCCGGACTCCGGACGGAAGAAGACCATCCCCAGGTAGCGCTCAAACAACACCATGAGAAAAGCCATGGCGATGAACTGAGTGAAAATCAAGCTCAGGCCCACCGTGGCCAGTGAAGACCAGACAAAAACAGGCATGCGGAAAAGCGTCATGCCAGGAGCACGCATTTTGAATATCGTGGTGAGCACGTTAATTGCCGTCAATATCGATGAAAGACCGCTAAAATACACCCCGAGCAAAATCAGGTCCATCCCCAGCGGCTCGAAATCCGCGGCCAGCGGCGGATAAACCGTCCAGCCGGTATCAAAACCTCCGGCGGCGAGGCTGAAAACTACGAGCATGGCGGATGGGGGCACCAGCCAGAACGTAAAGGCGTTGAGGCGGGGGAAAGCCATGTCCCGCGCGCCGATTAACAAAGGGATAAAGTAGTTCATCAGCCCAGAAAATGCCGGTAATACCACGATGAACAGCATCACAATCGCATGGTCGCTGATTATTGATTCATAGGCTGACGGACTTATAAGACCGGGGATTAATTTGGTCAGGTCCAGCCGTCCGATCAACTGTAAAAATACCGCAAAAGGCAGAAATACCAGGGCTGTCACCAGATATTGAACGCCGATAACTTTATGGTTGGTATCGACATTAAAATATCGTTCCCAGGACTGTTTGGGATGTTCTTCATTGTTCTTCCTCTGGCCGGTGGCCCAGTCCCACCAGTAGCGAAAAACCCCCAATACGATGAGGTACGTAATTAACCCGGTGAGAATCCCCACAATAAAGGCCGGAGCAGGTTTCCATGCCGGTAATCCGGCGGCCATGCGCACCAGGATGGTGATGCCAACACCCCCGCCCACCCCGATAAGGCCGGCGATGATCCCCCGGACGAAGCCCAACGATAATATCTTTTTCATATTAATTCGGCGTCTCTACTGAACAACAAAACTTCCTGTCATTAGCATAGGGTGAACGTCACACCGGAAGAAATATGTCCCCGGTTTGGCCGGAGCGGTAAAAGTATATGATGCTGTGGCCGGGGCGGTGATTATCTGACCTCGGAAGATGAGGGTCTGAGCCGTGCCATCAGTGTAAAGGGCAAAGTTGTGCGGTATGCTGTCCCGGTTGGTGAAGTTAATCGTCACACTGGCCCCCGCCGGGACATTGATAGTACCCAGATCAAAGGCGGTATTCTGTGCAACGAGGTTGATAGAGACCGATTTACCTGCGGGCAGGGTTGCCGCAGTGGAGGGGGCGGGGCTGGGCACCGGAGTCGATTTTTCCTGGTTTTGAATCCAGGTCTGGAAATCACCTGCGGGCACTACCGCTACCGGTGCCGTCATAAAGGTATGGCCGTTACCGCAAAGCTGGGAACAGCGCACCAGGTATTGGCCCGTCTTAGTAGGGGTGAGTCTGAGTTCGGTGGTAATTCCCGGTACAGCGTCCTGTTTCGGACCAAATTCCTGCACCCAGAAAGAGTGCACCACGTCTTTTGATTCGATGTGGAATATCACCTCGCGGTCCACCGGCAATTCCAGATCAAATGATCTGACGCCGTAATCCGGATAGGTAAATTGCCAGCCGTAACGGAACGCCAGCACGTCAACATGTATATCAGTTTGCGCTGTAGCCGTGCTGGTGATGGCGTTGAGTATTACAGCTCCGTAAACCGATAAAGTACCGACAATAACCAGGGGAATGATGGTCCAGGCCCATTCCAGGGCCAGATAACCTGTAAACGGAGCTCCATAACCCTGGTCGCCCGGTCTGCGCCGGAAGAAAATCACCGAGTCAACAAAGAAAACGATGATCACGGAAAAGACCACGCCGGCAATTGCAAAAAGTACCTGCAGCAGGTGGTCGATAGCCGTTCTTTCCAGCGATGCGGGGTGGGGTACCATATCAAAATGCAGAAAAACGTACACAAAAACCGCGGATAGTGCGGCTGAGATGAGGGATAAAACCAGCAATCTCTTCTTCATCGAGTTAGACGGCAGTCAAAGCAATCAGTCTCATCTTTCAGCGCTTTTATACGTATTTCAGTAGCCTAAAAAATATCAACAACGGAGAGGCGGTCAGTAGCGGTGGTCCAACAATTTTTCGAGCAGGGGCATCCAACTCATTTTCATGGGGATTGGGATCCAATGCTATAAGTATTCGTACCTAAAATGATTGGTTGGGGAGGAATCATTGCTTGTTTCCCAAAGAATACGGCAGCAACTCACATTAAGCGAACAGGTAAAAACTACCTTCGATTCTTTAGCGAAACAGGAAAATAGTGAAAGGACTAACGGATCGGGGCCGAAATAATAAATGGAGCCGCCGATTTTGTCAGGTCAAAACTCTTACCAATATCAGGGGACTGGCCGTCCCGCGCTGCCAGAGGGGCAATATTCAAATGATCTTCAATAAAACGCAGAACCGACGTGAAATCGTACTCCGAGTGGTCAACTTTACCAGCATCCAGGTAGCGGGATATGAGTATGGCCGGGACGCGCGGACCATAACCGTAAGTGTCTACGCGGGGCGGGGGAACGTGGTCATAAAACCCACCATAATCATCCCACGCGATGATAAGAGCGGTATTATTCCAATAGGGGCTTTTCATCAGCGCATTTACAATGTCCGTGACATACCACATACCCAGCTGAATATCAGCCGGAGGGTGTTCGCTCTCTTCCCCGTTAGGCACGATCCAGGAAATGGTCGGCAGGGTGCCGTTTCTCAAGTCCTGGTACAGATCGGTCCCATTGACCAGATGGGTCATCAACTGCTTGTCATCCATAAAAGCGCGGAAGCCCGGCAGCGGATTCCATAAGCTAAACTGCTGCGGGTCTGCCTTGCCGTCATAATATTTCCAGGTTACACCCGCCCGCTCTAATTCATAGGCAATCACCGGGAAATTAAATCCACCCTGCGGCGGTTCTTCCATGTTCTTCACGATGCCACCGGATTGACCGGACATGATGTACAGGTGGTTGGGCAGCGAAGGTCCCATGAGAGATGAATAGAAGTTGTCCAGCAGGACGAACCTTTTGGCGTAATCCCAATAATTCGGAATGTCAGTTCCGTCATAATACCCCATGGTATCGACAGATTTTTCCGCGTAGACAAAGGCATCCATTTTCCCGCCGTTAACCGATGCTTGAGCCGTCTGCCAGCTGTGGTCAATGTCATGGTTCAAAGGCGCCGTGAAATGGAAGGGGGATACGGTGGGCCCCGCACCTGGAGTCTCAGGCAGTTTAACCCCCGTTGGAAACCCCGCCGCCCCTGGAAACGTCCCAAAATAGTTATCGAAAGAATGATTTTCCTGTATCAGGAAAATGATGTGGTCGATTTTCCCCGTGGGTTGAACAGGTGTCGTAGGCTCGGGCCAGGCCGCACCACCTGTCACCCGGATCTGATCCGCCCAAACAAGACCGTTGCTTCTCGTACCATTAACTGACACAGTAACACCCGGTTTAATGGAAGGGAGTATCCCGTTGGGGGTGTAAACCGTGAAAACCGTACCTTTATTTCTCTGCACCGCAACCAGTGAACCGGTGATATCAACGACAGTCCCAAGTAGTCTGAACGCCGGCGCGCCGGGAGTTGGCTGCAACGCGGGAATTAGAGAAGGTAGCGTGGTTGTGGCGGGCGTTGGGTGGGATGGCGGGGTGAAGATTGGCGATGGTGAAGACGGAATAGAAACGGGCGCCGGGGGGGTCTGTGTCGCATTTGGGTTTGGGGTCCGGGTCGCAACCTGGGAAGTACAAGAGATGAGTATCGCTGTCAAAGAGATTATCAGAGCAGCCAATAGATGGTTATATTTACTCATCTCACTTTCCCCAAGCAATTCTCAATTGTTACTTAATTGACCCTCCCTATCGTCCGATAATCATCATCAAAAAACAAGCCAAGAGCCCGCGGCCTTAATTAAACCCGGTGATCGCCGGTTGTGGATGTCATTTGACTGACAGTTTTTGGATTTGAGGGAGTGCGTCCGCCATGCTTATAGCGTAACCCATGCCTTGAACACCGGATGCCCCGAGAGTGGTAATTCCGATGACCTCACCGGACATATTGATGAGCGGCCCGCCGCTGTTGCCGGGGTTAATCGGCGCGGTCGTTTCAATCAAATCGCTATATGTTTGTGTCGTACTGATAGGAACACTGACTCCTAGACGGCTTACAATGCCGGGTGTTGCCGTAATACCCTGTCCCAGCGGATTGCCTATCGCCAGTACCCAGTCTCCGCTGCGAAGTTTGGCAGCATCACCTATCTTCATGCTCTGGAGTTGGGGAGCGTTTATCTTTATCAGCGCCAGATCGTTTATCGCATCAGACTTGATTAACTGAGCAGGAAAGATCTTTCCGTCAGCCGTGGTAACGGTGATTGTCGTCGCGCCTTCGACTACGTGGGCGTTGGTGACTATCGTGCCGTTCGTGTCCATTATCCAACCGGAGCCAGCCCCCTGCTGCTGAACCGTACGGCGGCCAACTCTGGCCGTAGCTGAGACATCAATTTCCACCACGCACGGTTTGGCCGCATCTATCAGGTCGGCAAAACTGGGGATATTTATGAAGCTTTGGGGGCGGGGAGTGGTTGCGGCCGCGGGGGGAGTCGCTACCGATGAGGAACCCGCCGGGGCTGAAGTTACTTCCTGGGGAGGTGAGGCCTGAGACGTAGCGGG
>JANYKH010000131.1 GCA_025358235.1 Chloroflexota bacterium | reverse complement strand
CACCTTCCATGACTACCACCCGTTTGTCCTGCCGAAGTCGGTAATCAAGTTGGCCTTTACCTACGTCCACCGCATACACTTTAACAGCGCCATACTGAAGCAAACAATCGGTAAATCCGCCGGTGGACGATCCGATGTCAGCAATAACTTTCCCGGTGACATCGAGATGAAATTCGCGTAAAGCGTGTTCTAATTTTAACCCGCCCCGGCTAACAAACGGCGGCGGAACGGTGACCTCAATGTCTGCATCTTCGTCGACCATAATCCCGGCTTTTAGTGACGGAACTTTGGCAACCAAAACCCGGCCAGCCATAATCAAGGCCTGGGCCTTATTGCGGGTGTCTGCCAATCCCTTTTTTACTACCAGCGTATCCAGACGTTCTTTAGCTATTTCTCGTTTCAAATTGTCCTTATAAAAGTGAAATTATCTGTTTATTACCAATTAATCAACCGTTTAGACATGAACGCTTTAAAACATTCTTTATCTCAGATATAATATAACCAATATCGTAGTGCCTTCAAATGCGGTTAAGGAGGGTGACATGGCAAGACAGTTGTCTTCCCAGCGGGGCGGTTATCTGGAAGCATTACTTATCGGGTCTCCTCTGGCCATTCTGGCCACCAATGCGGACGGGGTTATTACGTTCGCCAACAACGAAGCCTGCAAGATGACGGAGCGCGAGATGCGCGAACTCGTGGGCGAAAGCATTGTTATCGTTTACGAGAACCTCGATGCGGCGAGGGAAACCAACCGGCAGATCTATATTCACGGCGGTAGTCTGCGGGATCATGAAACGCACTGTAAGACCAAGTCCGGCAAATTGGTAAAAGTGCGCGTTTCGGCAGCACATCTTAAGGATAGCGGCGGCAATTTCGCCGGCGCGGTGGGTTTTTTCGAGACGTATCGCCCATGGACTGATGCAGAAGCTAAAAGCCGAATTTTGATATCCCAACTTCAAGCTAAACTCGATGAATACAAGAATATTACCGTACCTTTCTTTGAATTACTACCTGGGCTGGTGATGGTCATGTTGGGCCCACAGGTTGAACCGGGTAATCTTGAGCGGATTACTAACAGCATCTTACAAAAAATGAAGGCCAATAAATCCAAGGTGGTTTTGATCGATCTTAATAATATCAGCGCCGCCGACGGCATATTGGCCGGCCAACTTTGCAAGATGATTCGTACTATCAATCTGTCAGGGTCGAAATGTATCATGGCCGGAATACAGCCGGATTTTGCCCAGGTGATGGAGCCGCTCATCGGCGATATCAGTTATCTTAAATTCTTCGGCTCGGTTGACCAGGCACTTGAAGCATCGTTGGAGGTGCTTGGTTTCCACCTTTGCCGGAAAGATAAAACTCCAGGAGGTTAAGTTGGACAAGGTTGTTTCCAGCGCCGACGAAGCAGTCGCGGATATATTCGACGGCGCCATCGTTGCCATCGGCGGGTTCTTTACCGCGGGAACGCCGACTTCTCTTATTCAGGCTCTGGCCAGAAAGGGCTGTAAAGATCTTACTCTGGTCATTATGACAATGGGACCCGGAAATCCGGATGTCCTGCAGCTCGTTTTAAACGGCCAAGTTAAGAAAACCATCTCCAACTATCCGTTTTACCGCTCGGCCAGTCAGGGGGCGGACTGCTGTTTCGAGATCATGGTCCGAGCAGAGCTCATCGAAGTGGAAACGCTCCCCATGGGTACTTTCTGCGAAAAACTGCGGGCGGGCGGGGCAGGGTTAGCCGCTTTCTATACTCCAACCGGAGTTGGTACGGTCGTGGCCAGGGGCAAAGAAATACGCAAGTTTGGAGACCGGGACTATTTACTGGAAACAGCTATCAGGCCGGACTTCGCTCTGGTTTACGCTCACAAAGGCGACCGCATGGGCAACCTGATTTGCCGGAAAACCGCACGTAATTTTAACCCGGATATGGCTGCAGCCGCGGAATGTACTATTGCTGCCGTAGAATATCTGGTCGAACCCGGGCAACTTGATCCGGATACAGTCCATGTGCCCGGCATTTTCGTCAAACGTGTTCTTGAAGTCGGCAGACCCAGTTACGTACCGGGTCTTTAGAGGAGTTTAAGGTGGCAACCAGGTTCAAAGGATTATCAAGAGAATTAATGGCCATGAGAGTGGCCAATGAACTTAAAGATGGAACTTATGTCAACCTCGGAATCGGTATTCCCACGCTGGTGTCAGACTGGATTGAGGGCCGAGATATTGTTCTTCAATCTGAAATCGGCATGCTCAACACCGGACCCCTTGCCAGCCAGGAGAACGTGGACCAGGATCTGATTAACGCGAGCTGCCAGCCTGTCACGGAAAGACCGGGCAGCGCCTATATTTCTACCGCCGATTCTTTCGGAATGATTCGGGGCGGGCGCATGGACGTAGCCGTTTTGGGCGCGCTTCAAGTTTCAGAAAAAGGCGACCTGGCCAGTTGGGCTAACCCGGAACGCGGGTTCCCTGAAGGCGTAGGCAATATCGGCGGGTCGATGGACCTGGCGGTAGGCGCGAAAAGAGTGATCGCCACTATGATACACACCACCACCAAGGGCGAAGCCAAGATTGTGAAAAACTGCGGTTACGCCCTGACGGCGGAAAAGTGCGTGGACTTAATTTTGACAGATTTGGCTCTTATAGAAGTCACCCCGGAAGGCCTAGTTTTGAAGGAAATCGCCGCCGGATTAACTGCCGAGGATGTCCAATCCGTCACCGAGCCAAAATTGATCATCGCTCCTGATCTTTGCGAATTCAGACTTTAATCTGATTTAGGTTAAATAATTAATCCCCTTTGCATATTAACGCAGAGGGGATTTTTATTTTCAAGTCAAATTGCCTATTAACTTTGCCCGAAGCGTTTTTCCATTTCTTTCAAAAATTTCTCGACTTCCGGGGCGAGGGGGCGGGGCTCTTCAGGTTTTCTCTTGACCATGTTAGTATCGTAATGCGTTTCCAACTGTTCCATGACATATTTTAACTGAGGATTATCGGCTAC